>PNAR01000315.1:1355-17068 GCA_003169715.1 Acidobacteriaceae bacterium
GTGAACGAATGTCTTCGGGCAGCGACCCCCTGGTACAACCTTTACGAGGTTGAGGCCGCTGCCTAGTTGCACCAGTCGTAACCCGCTCGACACACACTATTTTTCAACTTAGGGGGCGGGCTTCAAGAAGACGGTCCAATACGTTTGGTATGACCGTTTATGGTGCCAGACACAACTAAAAGAAGTCGCTTGTAGCGATTTACATATTGGAGAGGAAGAGCTTATGGTCCAGATATCACGACAAGCGCGTACCAGTGGTGCCAGTAGAAAGAAGACGACGAACAATCGGCTACTCGTGGTAGTCGATGAATCTTCATCATCAAGACGCGCAGTGGAATACGTCGCGAAGGTGTTAGCAAGCAGGCGAGGATTTCAGGTATGCCTCGCGCATTTTCTGTCGCCGCTGCCGCCGACATTGCTTGAGTTTGGCGGCTCAGAGGATCCGGACAAGGAACGGCAACTGGATGCTCGACTCAAGACAGAGCAACAGGAATGGATTGCAGCGGCCAGAAAAAAGGCACAGCCGGCGTTGAACGGAGCCTACGCTAAACTACGAAGAGGCGGACTGCCTGCAAGTTCTCTGACGACGCAATTCTCAGATCCATTCAGAGGGCAGAACAGCGCGAGTGAAGAGATCCTTGAATTAGCGCGAATAAATAAGTGTCGTACCATCGTCATAGGGCGGCAGTCTCTGCCTTGGTTGCAACGGCTCACTGGTGGAAAAGACTTGGCGGAGAAGTTAGTGCAACAAGCGAAGGACCGCACGCTTTGGATCGTGGAATGACACAATTTGCCGTCGCGATACAAGGGAGAATACCTATCGTCGCGGCTTTAGCGGCCTCATCTCCACCCGGCTCACCAAAGTCCGCTGCGGCATTTCGAGGACCGTCACAACGGCCTGTGCAACATCTTCCGGTTGTATTTTCCAGTCGGCTCCCGCTGAAGCACCGAAGAGTTCTGTGTCAACGCTCCCCGGTACGATAGTGCTGACTCCAATATTTTCGTTGCGGCAATCCAGCATTATGGCTTCACTTAAGCCGTTAAGTCCGAATTTCGATGCACAGTAGGCCGCACCGCCTGCAACTGCGGTCTTTCCCAGCAGACTGCCAATGTTGATGATGAATCCGCCTCCACGCCGCCGGAATTGCGCGACTGCTTCGCGGCAGCAATGAAAGACACCAGTCAGGTTCACCGCTATGGTCCGCTCCCACTGTTCGGGGCTCATCTCAGCAATAGGGCAGAGCACAGCAACGCCTGCGTTATTAATGAGAATGTCCGTGCCACCGAGTTCCCGATCTACGAACGCGAATAACTGCCGCACGTCATTGATGCTGCCAATGTCGGCCTGGGTACCGCAGATATTGGCGCCGCCAGAAGATGCCAACTCCTCCACTGCGCGTTCTACCGAGGCTGACGACCGCCCGCAGATTGCGACTGCAACACCCTCGCGGAGAAGGCGCCCTGCGATGGCCCGGCCAATGCCGCGAGTGCCGCCCGTTACCAGCGCTGTGCGTCCACGTAACATCATTTCGGGAGGAGCTTTCGGACCCTGGAAGCGAGCTCTCGATACGGTAACTTGCCAGGATGATAGTACGATACGAGGCCCTTGCGATCGATTAGCACTAGGGTAGGCGTCGTGCTCACTCCGTAAACTTCAAAGTTTCGCGTGCTGATGCTGACAGGCATTCCCGATAATGAGGAATAGTGTTGGCTGAGCACCTGCTGGATGTGTTGCATTTCTCGCCGGCGCAGGATTGGCTTGTGGCCGCGTTCATCGAGGGACCCATAACAGCGCGTAGGGCCAATCAGCACCAGCCCGCGACTTTCGAACTCCTCCCGAATGCGGACGATCACACGTCCCTGGGCGCGCGAATCATCACAATGATGCGCCCAAAAGAACAACAGAACGGGGTGGCCGAGCAGCTCCGATGATGCCGGAGGTTTGAGTCCCAGCCAGTTCCTAATCTCAAGCTCAGGCGCGGCATGGCCTTCCATCGTCAAGAGATTGAGGTTTTTTCGAATGCGGGTCCCAATCGAGGAGGAGCCATACTCGTCGAGCTCTCTTTTTAGGAACCGAATCGCTTCGGAGCGGTGCCCTCGCCGAGCCTTCGACTGCGCAAGAACCTCGATTGACGCTCCTAACGCCGCGGACAAGTGTGGGTCCGACTCGAGTTCAGTGTTTTGCAGACGCCGCACAGCCAACCGGTGCACGCTCCGGGCATAGCCGGCAGCCTTTGCGAATCGGTGGGCAGCTAAGGCGCCACGGGCCAACCAGGAGAGTGCCTCCAATGATTCCGGGCTCATGCCTTTGCTGTCGCGATAGCGGCGAAACGAACGCTCCGCTTCCCGAAAATCATTCGAGGCCACGGCCCTGCGGACGGCGGTCACGATCTGGGCAAGCTGCGGCATGCTTTTCGTTCTCTTGTGTCCCAGTATTGTTGCGTCAATTCGATGCGGTAATCGGCTCCATATCGGCCGCGAGGACCGATCGTTCCGGCGGACGACGGTTGAGGATTGCCATCCTGTGACAAGTTGTCGTGATAAGCACCGGGACGAATGCTTTGTACAGTGTGAATCTTGTTCTGAGCGGCACTTTCAATAACCGGCAAACTCTTCAATGCGTACGTTGTCGTCATCCACTCCCGCGCCCGTAAGCATAGTGTGCATCGCCTTCACCATGGCTGGTGGTCCCGTGATGTAGTAGATGGGCGAAGACACCCCTTTCAAGTATTTTTCCAATAGTGCATGGTTGATCAGACCTCGTTCTCCAGACCATGGCTGCTGTGATTTCTCCATCTCAGTCATGCACGCAATCAGTTTGTAATTTGGATTTTTCTTTTCAAGTTCTTGAAGTTCGTTGAGAAAAGCGGCATCTTCTGGCCGCCGGTTCGCATAAAAGAGGAATATGTGGTGCGGCAACTTTTCCTTTGCAGCGCGCAAAAGAATGCTGCGAAAAGGAGTGATGCCGATCCCGCCGGTTAGAACCACGGCAGCCCGCGATTTGTCGTTATGGAGCCGTAGATCGCCAAATGGCCCTTCGATTCTGACCTCGGTACCTAGAGAAATGGTCTTCAACACTCGCTTAAATGCGGTATCGCGTAAACGGGTAGCTATCATGATGAAGTCTTCATCCGGCGCGCTCGCGATGGAGAAACCACGGGCATTGCCTTCGGCATCGGTTTCCGGCGGATTCAGCAAGGTGATGTCAATGAACTGGCCCGGAGTGAACTTGAAGCTTGCTGGCTTTTCAAAACGGAATGCCATGGTACGCTCGGCGATTTCCTCACGATTCTTCAGCTTGGCAAGAAACTTGGGCCAGTCAGCAACTGCGGTAGTCATTTTTCCCTCTCTTCGTATACTTGTCTACTTGTCGGCAAAGCATCCACAAATAGGCATATTAAGTCTGCGCACAACCCGAGCGACTGTATTCCGAAACCAGTACTTCAGGCCGGCGCCGCACTCGTCTAATCCATGGTCGTCTCCAGGTATCAGTGCATCAATAGTTCGTTTGTACCAGTGACGAAAACAACCATTACGCAGCGTTCGGATGCGGAAGGGGTTTCCTTGATGGCGCGAGTTCCCGTTTCACTTCCAGCGCGAACCTACGGCTTTACTATGATCTGCCCGATCATATGCTGCACTTCGTGGAGAGTGCAGACATAATGGTATGTGCCGGGCGTCCTGAAGGTATGTTCGTAGGATTGGTTCGGATTCAGATACCCGGAGTCAAAGCTCTTGGCGCCCTTCGGCAGTTCAACGTCTTGGGCGTTTGTCGCCTTGCCAGGATCGGCGGTCACCGTGTGCACTTCGCGCGATGAGTTCCTCCACATGACAGTCTGGCCAACCTTGATTTCAATGGTTCCAGGGTCAAACACCAGCAACTCATCTGTCATGTTTACGACGACCGCTGGCCGGATCCGGCCAGCCGCCGCGGATGAAGCAATCGCGGGTGCGGCCTTCGGCTTCTCTAATTGCTTCCGCAGTTGTGTCAGCGACATCTTTACGTCGCATGTCGCCGCCAGCTTTTCGATCGTCTCAACAATGAACACAGGAGAATGATCCGGATCGTACATGTCGGAAAGGGGCCCCAGATGTCCGGTCACATGAACCAAGGCATTGATGTTGTTTGCGAATAGCAACGGGCTCTCCGTGAGCAACCTCGGTCTGGCCTCCAACCGATAGAACTTATGCGAGTGGAATAGCATGAGCTTTGGCATAAGCCCATCCGCGGTGGTCAGGCAGCCGTCCAGTTGTGTCCGTGCAGCCGATCCTGCGGCCTCTTTCTTTGATTTTGTGGCCGGACTTGGTTCCGATGCAGCGGGAGAAATCGCGCTTTGGGCAACCATGCCGACTGGAGTCAATAATCCCAGCACGAACAGCAGGAAGCCGCAAACCGCTTTGAGGGTTGATCTCTCGCAAGGAGCCATCATTGCCATATACCTTTTATTGCCCGCACTTCGACCGTTTGTGCGAGATCGCTCCCGTCCATTGCCCATCCGCCGTCGCTGCATGTCGGCACCAGCGGCTCTCCGTCATTCGGGGGATAACCCTGCGTTCAGTGACGACAAGCATGGCGGAGGTCGCGACGCCAAAACAAACTTGAATGCGGTCGAGTGAGCTCTAAGAAAAAAGGGTGCCCACTCGATCGCATCGTTTGTTTTCTATTTCAATTCCTGCTCCTGTTGCGCCGGACTGATGAGAAACTGAGTGATGTGATAGTGCGGCTCCTGCAGGCCTGGGTGGCCTGGGTTGTAGTTCACGCTGGTGTGGTCTACTTTCAGATGTAATTGCGCAATGTCTTTACCCAAGTCATTCCAATCCTTGTGCTCATCAAGATCCTTGATTGAAATCATGTAGGTGACATCTACCAGCCGACCATCATGGTTATAGCCCAAATACGGTCCGGCCGGCAAAGTAGCGGGATCAACGTACAGCGTACCCAATCCCGGCAGCCAGTCCGGCAGGCGCACGAGTGTGCTCACCTTTTTGAAATTTGCCGGGGGATTCGCCGTGTGACCCCCAGTATTCTGCGCGAAAGCGGAAGGTGCCAGCAGCAAGGCGGCAACAGTAAGTACGAGCAACAAACTACTTTTCATACGATAGCTCCTTTAGTTGAATTGAAACCGCATCTTTAATTTCGGAAACAGCTCGCTTGTATCAACTACCAGGATCAAGTGTTGTCGGTTGCCGCCCGAATACACAATAGAAGGCCTGTACCAACCGGTAAGCATAATGTCACATATGCGGGGAACTCCTGCGGGGGTTAAATAATGACAGCGCGGAGATCGTTATTCTAGGCCCGTCTTTTGATCTTGTTGCTATGTTGAATCTCTCGATTTCTGCTTCACCGAAATCGGAAACAAGGAGATTGACCATGAAGAACTTCGAACAATGCACACAAATACTCCGTGAGGAACATCGGCTGATCGAGAGTGCGATCCTGGCTTTCACTGGCATTATCAAGGACCTCGGCGCAGGAGCTGCGTTAGACCGCCAACGGGTCTGGGAAATCGCGCAATCGTTCAAGACTTATGTGCAGCGTTGCCATCACTCAAAAGAAGATTTTCTCCTTTCGATGGTACGTGCTCGCGGAGGGTCCGCAGCTGAGTACCCCTTCCGCACTTTCTACGAGGAGCATCACCAGATTCAGTCGCTCCTCTCCGACCTCGCAAAAGTAACCCATGAATATGTGGAGGCCTTACCCGGCACCCCGGAATCGCTTGCGAGTTCTCTGCGCAACGTGGTTGATTTTTACCCCGGCCACATGTGGAAGGCAGAGCACCTTTTATTTCCGCTGGCAGACGAACTCTTGTCGGAGGCGGACCAATTCGTGCTCATTCAGCAGTTCGGCTGGATCGAGTCCGTCGTCAGCACCGACGTGAGCGAGGAGCTACGTGCTATGGTCGCTGAGTTCCGTCCCGAGCCAAGCCGAGCCGCATAACGTCCCGTCGGATATCTTCTGGCCGCGTCCAAGCATCGTACGGGCGGCATCGCCGTCGGAACTCGTTTGATTCAAGAGTTGGATTGCGGGTTCGTCCAGTAGGTGCGGATCTCTGCCGTCCCTTTCAAAGCTCCAGAATTCGGCTGCCTGCATGAGCACGCCTTGTGACGCTCGTCTTCATGGGTAGTACAAATAATCTATTGCCTGATTTGATAGTAGCCAATCGAATCTAAGAGTAGATGAGGAGACTGTGATGGAACCAAGGATTGAATACGCGAAAGCCGCTCCGGGTGCCATAACTGCAATGCAGGGCCTGGAAACTTATGTCCGCCACTGTGGGTTAGAGCGCTCTTTACTTGAGTTGGTGAAGTTAAGAGCATCGCAAATCAATGGATGTGCCTACTGTGTGGACATGCACACCAAAGACGCCCGCGCTCAGGGTGAGACCGAGCAACGACTGTACGCGGTAAGCGTCTGGGAGGAGACACCTTTTTTCACGGAACGTGAAAGAGCCGCGCTTGCATGGACAGAAGCAGTCACGCTGGTCGGACAAGGGCATGTGCCAGATGACGTTTACGAGCAAGGTCGCGGCAGTTTCAGCGAAACCGAGCTGGTTAACCTGACCCTGGCAATTATCGCCATCAACGGGTGGAACCGGTTGGCGATCAGTTTTCGCGCCGTACCTGGCACTTACCAACCTGCCAATGAGAACAATGTGAAGACTGGATCGCATGGCTCTCCAACTCAGAAAGAAGGAGCGGGGCACGCAGCCGATGACTAAGAGTGCGAGCAAGCTGCCAAAGCGAGCTGGGTCCTTCGGACAAACGGCTCCGGACCAAAGCGGACTCTCCTGCCAGCAAGCCCGCACGCGAACTCAAGCGACCTGTCCGGCGAAGAGCCAAACAGCCGGACGAAAGCGCCGTGGTATATACGGTCGGACATTCAACACGAACCTTGAAGGACTTCGTTGCTCTACTTCTCGCTCACGGCGTCAAACAGCTAGTTGATGTTCGAACCATTCCGCGCTCGTGGCACAATCCGCAATTCAATCGCGACGCGCTACCTCGCCCACTCCTGAAAGCAGGCATCCGTTACCGGCATATGGCTGGACTCGGCGGCCTGCGGCATGCGCGCCGTGACTCGATCAATGCCGGTTGGAGAAATGCCAGCTTTCGCGGCTTCGCTGATTACATGCAGACACCAGAATTTCAAGAGGCCCTGGATCAGCTCATCCAACTTGCCCAAAAGCGGCAAACCGCAATCATGTGTGCCGAAGCTGTGCCTTGGCGATGCCACCGCTCAATGATCGGCGATGCCCTTCTGGTTCGAGGCTTTCGAGTGGAAGAAATCGCAAGCCCAACGCGCGCGCGGCCGCACACTCTTACCCCGTGGGCCCGAGTGAGAGGGAAGCAACTCTCCTACCCTGCCAATCCGGAAGATACTAAGACCGCTGTCTCAGGACCCGCATGAATCCTCCGGGCATACATGGAGTCGTATCAGAGACGAAGATGAAGCATCGGAACGCGACAAGAACAATCGCGAAAGCGGAAAATATTCTACTTCTTTCTCGGAGGACCGGTTCTTTCGACTCCATTCACGGCGTCTCCAATCTACTGCTCCGAGGTAGAGCTGCCATATGTTAGACAATGAAGGGGAGGCAAACTGAAGCATGGCAGATCTGAAGCACTTGGAAGTATGGTATGTCACTGGAAGCCAGCGTTTGTACGGCGACGAGCCGCTCAAGAAGGTTGCGGAACATTCCAGGGAAATTGTGATCGGACTTGCGCAAGAGAAAATACCGGTAAACATTGTTTTCAAGCCTGTGCTCACTTCAGCGGACGCAATCACTGATCTGTGCCTGGACGCCAACAGCGCGAAGAACTGCATCGGGTTGATTGGTTGGATGCATACATTTTCGCCGGCGCGGATGTGGATTGCGGGTCTAAAAGCATTGATGAAGCCGTTTGCGCATCTCCACACTCAATACAATCGCAGCTTGCCATGGTCCACCATTGATATGGATTTCATGAACCTGAATCAATCCGCGCACGCAGATCGCGAATTCGGGTTTATCGGGGCCAGGATGCAGTTGAACCGGAAAGTTATTGTGGGGTTCTGGCAGGACGGCAACGTCATCTCCGAGATAAGTGCGTGGACCCGCGCCGCCGCAGCCTGGCATGACGCGCAGAGACTAAAAATTGCTCGTTTCGGCGACAACATGCGCGACGTTGCGGTGACGGAAGGCGACAAAGTAGAGGCACAGATCCGGCTGGGATACACGGTGCAGGGTTATGGCGTGGGCGATTTGGTCGCCTGCGTTCGGAACGTCACGGACGCCGAGATTGACAAGCTTGTGGCTGAATATGAACAGAGCTATGTGGTAGCGCAGCCGCTCCGCGCAGGCGGCGACAAGCGTCAGTCGCTTCGCAACGCGGCAGCGATTGAGCTGGGGTTGCGCGCGTTTCTAGAAAGTGGCGGATTCAAAGCGTTCACCGACACCTTCGAAGACCTGCATGGCCTCGCGCAACTACCGGGCATCGCTGTGCAAAGGCTAATGGCGGACGGCTATGGGTTTGGCGCGGAAGGGGACTGGAAAACGGCGGCCCTGGTCAGAGCCATGAAGGTGATGAGTATCGGGCTACAAGGCGGGACATCCTTCATGGAAGATTACACTTATGACTTTGGACAGACGCATAAGGTGCTTGGGGCGCACATGCTCGAAGTATGCCCATCCATTGCAGAAGGCAAACCGTCCCTGGAAATACATCCTCTTTCGATCGGAGGAAGAGCGGATCCGGTTCGAGCCGTGTTTACCGCCGGGAGCGGGCCAGCCGTAAATGTCTCGCTGGTGGACCTGGGCAATAGGTTCCGCATGATCTTAAATGAAATAGACGTGGTTCCTCCGGATCAGCCATTACCCAGACTGCCGGTGGCCAGGGCGGTGTGGATTCCCCGGCCCAATCTGGAGGTGGCCGTGGCCGCATGGATCCATGCTGGCGGCGCACATCATACGAGCTTCAGCCAGTCGCTCACTGCGGAACACTTGCAGAATTTCGCTGAGATCGCAGGCATTGAATTCTTGCGGATCGGCAAAGATACCCGTCTGGCTGAATTCAAGAACGAACTCAATTGGAACAAGGCGTATTACCTGCTAAGGAACGGGAACTAGCTGAAGTTTCTCTGGACAGTGCCATCGAAGAGTTTTTCTGTACTCTTTCAAAGAAATTGAGGAAGAACTTTATGGAACAGAAAAAAACATACCGCACCTTTCAGTTCGAGAACGTAGTGGCTTGGAAATCCGACTTGCGAGGAACATTGTCCGCCTCAGGGCATTCAGACGTCGAAATCGGTAACCCGCTCGTATTCAAGGGAACTCCGGATGTGTGGTGTCCAGAAGATTTGTTAATTGGATCGTTGAACGCTTGCCTGATGTTGACGTTCCTTTATCAGATGCAGCGCCGAAAGTTGCAAGTGGTGGCCTATGAAAGCAGCGCTCAAGGCACGCTTGAGCACAGTGACGGAAAGCACCGCATTACTCGAATTGTAGTGCGACCTCGTATATCTCTGAAATCCGATCACGATCTTGAGGCCGCGCGTGAAGCGATAAAAGATACGGTTGATTCGTGCATGATCACGAATTCGATCCTTGCAACGGTTCAGATGGATCCACAATTTAATACGGCGTTGACTACTGCCCAATAGGATTTCTGGGCTTCAACGAGAGAATCATGTCGGGCAACGCCTCTGTGAGACGAGATCGCTGCCCCTGGGATGGCTACGTCAGTAGTCTTCAGCTACCCGTAACCTTGTCAGGATCTTGTGATGGGCATCGTGCAAAAAACCGAAACCTTCCTGCACCATCTTCGATCTTTACTTCTTTGAAGCCGGTCAATTCAAGTCTGATCCGCAACCTCGCTGGATCAACGAGAACCATTGTGTCGCAAATGTGAAACATCCTCATTAACCACGACTGCACACCGTCCGTTCCGGCGAAAACGCCGCCCGGCCTCAGGACGCGGTAGACCTCCGCAAATAACCGATCCTGCAATGCCGGTGAGGGAACGTGATGAAGCATGGTGAATGCAACCGCACCCGAAAAGGTGCTGTCTCGATAGGGCATGGCCGTTGCATCCGCGCATTGCACGCGAACATTAGCGTTTTCCGTGCGCCGGCCCAGAGAACGCGCCAATTCCTCGTCCACTTCGATACAGTTGACACTGGCGTACCGAAGCCGTAGCCAATCCGTAGTGAGACCTGGCCCCGGGCCCCACTTCCAAGACTTCATCACCCAAATCAATCCCGTGCAGCGACCACGGCAGAACTTCGTTCTCAAGCTTCCGCTTCCATGGGCTCGATTGACAGTACCATCGGTGTAGGCGATTCATCAGACTTCAGATCTTCCGAGGAATGGCGTCAGACGTTGTGAGCGTCGCTCGCTTCAAATCAGCTTCCGCTGCATGGCATTCATCACCGCTTCCAGGCGATTGTGCGTCCGCAGCTTCTGGTTGATGTGGTGCAGGTGGTTACGAAGGGTTTGCGGGCTGATGCCGAGTGCGTGGGCGACTTCATCGCTGTCTTTACTGTCGGCAAACATGCGAAGAACATGCTTTTCCTGTTCTGAGAGTTGAGCAACGGGTTCGGCGCGCACCGGAGCTTCATCCATCGAACTGATCTGCTTGGAAACATCGAGCATCTTCTGCATCATCTCTTCGTTTTTCTTCTGAGCAGTGACGTCATGCGCGAGGTGGATCATAAGCCGCCTCCCCGTACGCTGGTTGTCGAAAACGATCGTGGACATATTGATCCACAACCGCTCTCCGGCACGGGTCTTCACGCTCATGTCAAAATTGGGAATTTCAGAGGTATTGCCACCCACGCAATCGGAAACGTTACTGTGCTGATGGCAGACCGATGTGCCTAATGGCCCCATGCCTTCCAGTATTTCGTAACAGGTCTTGTGAAGCGCATCAGAGGCTGGATAGCCGAGCAGCCTCTCGGCAGCTTTGTTCCAGGATACGATTTTGCCTTCTTCGGTGACCGAGAAAGCTGCATCTGCGGTCTGCTGAAGCAAAGCAAATAATTCACTCTCCAGCATTTACGAACCTCTGTGACAACCAGTTACGTGAGTAGTACGTATGCTCCATTGAGCGTGACGCCTTCACGGTATCAGTATAAATCAGCCGGCGAATTTAGACGCGAACGCGCGGAGGCAAAGCGTCGGGCCGGCGTCAGCAGGTGACACGTGAAACAAAGAACCCATTCCGAACTTCAACTTATTGCGGTAATTCTCGCAGTCTTTATATTCCTGTGTATAGCAATCGGGATTGCACCTCTGGCAGCGCAAACCTCTGTTCGCAACAAATCAGATCGAAGAGCTGTTTCGGCGGCCACTGATATTGTTCGCGACCCTACCGACGTTCCGTCGCCCATCGGTAACCGTGCACCCTCGGTAGTACATGTAAGGCTCGTGGCCCGAGAGGTCCTCGGCCAACTTGATCCATCGGTGGGCACCACGTATCGCTATTGGACGTTCAATGGAAGGGTGCCGGGGCCCATGATTCGAGTAAAGCAAGGCGACACTGTGGAAGTCACTCTTCAGAATGATGCCCACAGCACGATGGTCCATTCGGTGGATTTTCATGCCGCTCTCGGTCCAGGCGGAGGCGCAGCGCTGTCGCAGGTACTTCCCGGGGAATCGAAGATCTTCACATTTGTAGCAACCACGCCAGGATTGTTCGTTTATCACTGCGGCACGCCCATGGTCGCACAGCATATTTCAAATGGGATGTATGGCTTGATCCTGGTCGAACCGGCGGGCGGCCTGCCCCATGTGGATCATGAGTTCTATGTGATGCAGGGAGAACTCTACACGACAGCGACAAAGGGTACGGCAGGCTTGCAGCAGTTTAGCAACGCAAGACTCATGGACGAAAACCCGGAGTATTTCGTGTTCAACGGAGCAGTGGATGCCCTCGTCAAAGCGCATCCTTTGCACGCCAAAGTGGGGGAGACTGCGAGAGTATTTTTCGGCGACGCTGGCCCCAATGCCACGTCCTCGTTGCACGTGGTGGGAGAAATCTTCACGCGAGCTTACGCACTCGGGTCGCTAACCTCGCCTCCGCTGACCGCCGTCCAGACTGTCGGAGTGCCGCCGGGCAGCGCCACGATTCTGGAACTTACCACAAGTGTGCCGGGACAGTTCACGATGATGGATCATGCTATGGCGCGAATGGCGAAGGGTCTGATGGCCATGCTTGAAGTCACTGGTCCGCAGAATGCAAACTTGATGCATGCCGGACCTGCATCGCCTGGGTCGGGCCAGGATGTGTCTACGCAGATAAGCGGCATGACACAGGTTGATTTGACAGAAGCGATGGCTAATAGTGAAGCTGGTCCAATACAACTCGCCAGCGCTAAGCCCAGCAGTTCAGCAACAAACAATGAGGAATCTCCTGCAGATGCGATGGCAGCTATGCCCATGCACCATGGCGGAGCTACTTCCGCAACGACCGTTCGCCAGTCTGGCGTTGTACGCGACGATATTCCCGTCTCGAGGTCAGGACTAACCGCACCAACGGAGGTCAATGGGTGCTTAACGCTGCAAGACGACGGGAAAGTGATGCTGAAAGTTTTAGGGTCATCCAAAATCTATCGCTTGGAAGCGCAACCCTTCCTGTTCTCCGAAAATGCCAATCGCCTGGTCCACGTGACGGGACAATTTGGCAGCGTGTTCGCCGTGGAAGATCCCAATGTCCCCAGCTTTGTGGTGGATACCGTCGAAAAACTAGCCCCAAACTGCTCCACGTCAATTTCCGCCTCTGCCCTCCGAAAAGCCTTGGCAAAACCCGCGGGAGCAGACAGAGCAACTGTGCGAATGAACGACATCGGATTTTCGCCTGCTACGCTCACGATTAGCGCTGGACAGAAGGTGACGTGGCAAAATTCCTCTGGTGTCGTCCATAACGTGGTAGATGACGCGAGCAAAGCCCTAAACCGGGTGGATGTCAAACTTCCTCCAGGAGGCAAGCAATTTGATTCAGGATGGCTACGGCCCGGCGAGTCGTTCAGACGCGTGTTCACAGTCCCGGGGGTCTATCGCTATGTGTGTACATTGCACGAGTCTCAGGGAATGAAGGGAGTTGTTATTGTTCGGACCGCGCCCATGCTGGCATCGGACAAATAGCTCCTGACTGAGGGCGGCGCGTGAAGCTAGCGTCAGGGAACTGGAAATTGCGATGGGTATCGTCAGCCGATATAGTAAAAGTAAATCTGCGGCGGAGAGGAATGCACGATGACAGAAGACACCGCAGCCCACAAAAGCGGAGACAGTGCGGAAGGATTAAACCGGTTGCCCTACCTTGCCGGCGCACTCCTCCGATTCAATCTTCTTGATGAACTCCGGCAGCTTCGACAGGAAGACTCGTGGCATCGCGAAACCGGACGCAGTTCGAAGACACTCGCAAAATACCCAGATTTTCGAATTGTGCTGGTCTTGATGAAAGCCAACACACAGATGAAAGAGCACCATGCCGATGGCAGAATCTCGATTCATGCGCTCCAGGGAAAGTTACGGCTCCATTTGCCGGAGCAAAAAATCGAACTTTCCGCCGGGGAATTGATGGTGCTGGACCACGGCATACGTCATGATCTCGAGGCGCTGGAGGAGAGCGCTTTTCTGATTACGATCTCCTGGCCGGGAGGCACGCTGGAAGAGCGGCACGCTGGAGGCTAACTGTCATTCGTAATGTAATGGCACCGATTGGAATTTGCGACACATGGCCGGAAGCAAACGAAAAGATGATGGCGACCGCGAACATCTCCGGCAACCACAAGGGGATGACCCTGGAAGCGTTTGCCGAGACCCATGCGCTGCCGCCGCGCTGGCTGGCGCTGCGGAAATCGTGCGAGGAAATTGTGAAGCTTCCGGGTTTTTGGTATCGCACTGATCTACAGCGGAATGCAATGGAGTTGGCAGTGGCTGCTTCGAATATTTTGCACTCCGCGCGCCAGGCAGCTTCGCGATCGAAGGCTTCATTTTGAGGCATCGCGCCAATAAAGGCGAGAACACCGAGGTACGCCTATGTTTGCGCCGCATCGGACTGGGTTTGTACCATAATATTTAAGGGAGATTGAATCATGCTGCAAGCAGAGGTTGGCAGCGCAAAACTTACGTCCGCGCAGAGCTATCCAACGCGCGGACATCTGCTGCCCGACTTCACCTTACCCTCCACAGATAGCAAACAAATTAGTCCTTATGACCACCGTGGCCACTCCAACCTGATAGCGATCTTCGCCGGGGATCTCAGCCAGGCGGCTGACCAAACAATTCTTTCTGAACTCGCGGGGCATTACCTTGAAATTCGAGAGCAGAATGCCCAGGTTCTGCTTATTCTGGCGTGTTCCCGTGAGCAAGCGAGGTCAATTCATCGGCGAGAGAAATTTCCATTTGTAGTCGTCGCCGATGAAGACACACGGGTTCACAAATTAGGCGGAGCGCTCGACGCGCAAGGCATGCCTGCCACTGCGCTCTATGTGACTGATCGCTTTCTCGAGGTATTCGCTGCCTGGCGTACAGCTTTAGGAGACGGACTTCCGAATGCCTCAGAAGTTGTCTCCTGGCTGGAGTACATCGAAAGTCAGTGCCCTGAATGCACCCAGGCGGAGTGGCCGGTGGATGACGTTGAGCAACATTAAAGCCGCTGGGAGTAAGCAGAGATTAAGTATTCATCGAACAGCACAGCTCAATCCTTTTTTCTCGATTGGAGACAATGTTTATGCCAAATGCGATAGCGGAACACCAGAAGCACCAGCAAGCCCTGGTCGAGCGGTTATTAGAGACGTGCGGAGGCGGATATTCTCCCGAAACACGAAGGAAGTACTACATCAGCGGACCACAATGGGCGGCAGCGTACCAGGGGCAGGCGCTCTTTCATGCTCCAACACGTGAGCCGGTATTGCCCGCTGAGGTGATGCGGCATTTCGCCGAGATTGGCATAGGTTACTGGACAACTCACGACACCGACGTGATTCATACGGAAGACCTGATGACCGATTGCCAAGCGGAGATCGTGGCTGGATTGAAGAAGTCTCTCGTTGAGAATGGGTTGCGCTGTTCCATGGTGACATGTGAAACATTCTTTCATGCGGTCTGGAGTGCGGGTCCGGCGGCTGAGTCGCCGGAGGTGCGGGCCTATACCGCAGAACGATTGAAAAATGTGGTCCGCATCGGCCACGAACTCGGCGCCGAATTCGTTGATTATTGGCCGGGAACCTTGGGCTACATGATGCAGGGAGTGATCGATGAGCCGCAAACGCTCCGATGGTTTGCCGAGGCCCTCAATTCCGCATGTGAAGAAGACATTCACGTAGCAAAGAGGAACAACGAACCTACGCTGAAGCATTGTCTTGAGGCCAAACCCTTTGAGCCGCAAGCGGAGATCATCCTTCCGACCACCGACGCCATGCTCGGATTCATCCGTTCAGGCCTCTTGACTCATCCGGAAATGGTCGGCGTCAACCCGGAATACCTGCACGAACTGATGTGGGGCGGCGCGCCGCGTGCAGCGCTCGCTCGGGCGATCGTCGCTGGAAAACTCTGGCACTTCGATGTCAACGACGGTTATCGCCTGAAACATGACGTGGATCTCCCCGTGGGCTTAGTCAATCCGCTCGACTGGCTGAACGTGTTAATGCTTCTCCGCACGCACGGCTATCAAGGACCGTTCAACTTTGACTACAAGCCACCGCGCACGACCAGCAACTGGGGCGTATT
>PNAR01000157.1 GCA_003169715.1 Acidobacteriaceae bacterium
CTCTAGGTCGGACGATCCAGACGACATCGACGACCGATACCTGACCCGCCGTGCGTATTGGCAACCGAACTTCGGCGGAGCAACTGTTAATGTTCTGGCTCCGCAAACGGAAGGCTCCAACACACGGGATGGCCTCCAGTTCAAGGTGCCCAGAGGCAAAGGTTTCGCCCTCTGGATCAATCGCAAAACTGGGTTACTTGATCGTGTGGAAGGCAGCACTACAAAGCAGTTCAGTGATTATCGTTCTGTTAATGGCGTGCTGCTGCCATTTATCGAGAAGAAGCCGTCTGGAAACAACGAAGTCACCGTCATCTATACCAAGCGCATCCTGCGCCGGCATCTTGAGAACGCCGCATTTACCATCCCGTTTCGAAAGGACTACCAGATGCCGCCATCTGGTGAGGTGACGGTACCTGCCGAGGGTGGATTAATATTCGAGGCAAGAATCAACGGCCAGGGACCGTTCAAGGCACTCTTCGACACCGGATCCGTCAACTTCACGTCGGCCCGCTTCGCTCATCAACTCGGCCTCAAGCTCACTACAGGCGAAGTTACGTTCGGCACCTCCAGCCTCGCCACCATTCAGGTGCGTAAAGCGCATGTAGACACACTACAGATTGGCGACCTTACGGTTCACGATCAGACGTTTTACGTTGCCGACCTGCCTGATGATGGGGGCGTGCCACATCTAGCTGTCGGTTACGAATTGCTGCGGCGCTTCGCCGTCAAAGTTGATTATGAACGGCAAAGCCTTACCTTCTATGACGGGGTTCGCTTTCGCTACTCCGGGTCTGGAGCGGCCGTACCACTGCAGATCCAAGGCACAGCGCTGCTGGTCGGGGCTTCCATTGGTAAACCTTCCGGTAGTTTTCTTCTCGATACGGGCAATGAAAATGGATTCTCAGTGAGCACGGGTTTTACGGACAAGAACGGCCTTGTCAGCGCGTTGGGAGCGCATTTCCTAGGCTATAACGGACGCGGCTACGCCGGTCCTTCTCCCGAAGCGTATCTTGCACGCGTAAACACATTGCGTATCGGCGATGTTCCAGTACCAAGTGTTATCGCGCATCTCACCACAGATCGTTCAGACACAAGCTCGCTAGCAGGGAACATCGGTCAAAGTATTCTCAGGCGATTTACCGAAGTCTTCGATTGCATGCGCGGACAGATTTATTTTGAGAGGACGAAAAGTTCGGACCAACCAGAGATATTTAACGGAGCTGGACTTATCTTCGACTCATTCGGACGCGGGCTGCAGGTGATGACTGTACTGTCTGGAAGCCCGGGTCAACTGGCGGGACTGCAAACCGGCGATGTAATCACAGCGATCAACGGCGAGGCGCCGGGGGACGAGGTGAACCCCTCAGCATTCCTTCAGCCGCCGGGTACTACACTACAGCTCGGGATTCAGCACGGAAGCGAAAAACGCGTAGTTAACATCACATTGAGAAATGTGCTTTGATTCGCATCAAGCCACGGGCCGAACCTCGTGATCCCCTTCGCAAGGGAAGTGTTGGATCCGGTGATGGAAGAGTTGCGGTGAGAAACAATACTTGTCGTCTCAGGGACTAGCTCTCAAAAAATACAACTACACACTCTAATTTTTCTTCTTGCGCTTTTGCGGCTCGCCACTGTGTTCTGCTCCTCCGTCAGGTTCGGGATAATCGGTATCAGATGATTTCAGCATGTCGTCCTGGTCCCTGTGACCGAGTTGTCCTTGCATGGAGGTGTTGCCGCCTTCGTTTTGTTCGTCCTGCTCAACGGCGCCTTTTGCGCGATCCTGATCGCGATGTTTAGTCTGAGGCGGCACGGACTTTTTTGCCATAAAGCGGTCTCCTATAGCGGTCAGGAATCTTTGTTGCTACTCTGTCGAAAACTTATCACTCTGAAACTGTTTGCGCGTGTATATAGAATAGATTTTTCGGAGTTTACATGAAACGCGGCATCGTTGCTATCGCGCTATTGTTTTGTGCGACGTTTTTATCGGCGCAAAATGCTGCTCCGGATCATTCCGCCAGATTGGTCCTGATCAAGCACCACGCCAAACGTCATCACGCGCACAAGCACGGAAAGCATAAGGCGCCAAAGCATCCCAAGCGGGCGTGAGGCAAACTGATTTGTTCGGGCCTCTTGACTGTGCGCGAAGCCTTTCTGTTACTTCCCTGTCCAGACAATTTCAGCATAACCTCATTTGATGACTCACGCCCAATTAGTTCTCAAAGCCGTGGAGTGGTTGCGACGGTATCGGTGCGGAGTCGTCCTTTCCGAGCAGGCCTGTTTGAGTGGGGAGATGCCGGACGCGATTGGATGGAAGCGGGCCAGCCATTCGGTCCTGATCGAGTGCAAGATTTCCCGCACGGATTTTCTTGCCGATTGCTGTAAGCCATTTCGGCAGAGGCCGGAAATTGGTCTCGGCTGCGAACGTTTCTATCTTGCGACGAGTGGGTTGATTTCTGCGGAAGAAATTCCCGCCGGCTGGGGCTTGCTCGAATACCGCAATCGGACCATCGAAATGGTGAAAGCGTCGTCTAAGGATCTGCGTTCGTCGAAGGGCTTTCAGTACGAGATGAACCTGCTGCTGGCGAGCTTGAGGCGTGTCGAGGTCCGCATTGAGCCGCAATCAATTACTGATTTCTTGAAGTGGAAGAACCGCATGGCGGAGTACAACCGAGGCTCAATCCCGGAAGGCATTGTTCCCGCCGAGCAGGAATCTAACTTATTTATTCAGGACTAAGTGTGCTGGGTCGGTTGTTGTCGAGCCCTTATCGCCAGCACTGTGATCTCGAGCGGAGAAAGATCGCGCGCTCGCGCCGATCTGGCGGAATGGCGCACCGAGGATGCAGACAAACAACAGGTTTTTCGACCTTCGCTCAAGATGACAATGTTTCAACAGATCGCGTGCGCTGGCCGATTGGGTTGGCTGACGTTAATGCTGGAGGACACCTGTACGCGCCCGCAACGCCGTCGTAGCCATATTTCACAGCCAGGGTGTGCGTAGAATCGTTGGCATAGCTCTTTTGTACGGGGCGGTTTCACTGTTTCCGAGAGCATGTGAATATAGTCGGGGCCGGCCCCTTGGATTGGGGTGAAGTAGAATAGAAAATAAGCGCGAACGTCCACGGGGCGCACAGTTGAAATTGTGAGCGAGCCATGCCTCCTCCGGTGTCCTCCTAGAATTAAATTGAAATACCCGGGGTCGGCCTGGGATTGGCTCTTATGAAGGTGGTTTTCGTCATGGCGTTTGCTGAGGTTCTCCCCGCAAAGGTTGCAGCAACATTTAAATTGGAGTTCGCTTTCTGTCAACGGAGAGTTGACCACACCCAGGTTAACGGCTTGGCACCAATCCGAGCATCTCTCTAGCGAGCAAACAGTGCGACAGGGACGGCGTCTCCCATGGCGTGATATCCCGCGGGCGAAGGATGCAGGTGATCGCCTGAATCGTAGGCGGGAAGCATACGATCTGGATGCGCTGGGTCGGCCGTGAGTTTATCGAAATCAATTATGGCGTCGAAATGGCCGAGTGCGCGAATCCATTGGTTCACGGCAAGCCGGTCGGCCTCGTTCGCGGGCGCAGGATGATAGTATCCGGAACCGACGTAAGGAAGAATCGTCGCGCCGAAAACTTTGATTCCGTGAGTGTGTGCTCGCGCGATAATCTGCTGATAGGCACCGATCATTTGCTGAACCAGCGCATCGTGGTCAGCGCGAGGCACGTCCCCTTCGCGGGAGAGCTTACCGAGATCGTTCACGCCTTCCAGAATGATCAGGAAACGAACGCCAGCCCGCGCAAGTATGTCACGGTCAATCCGGGCCAGGGCGTTTGGTCCGAGCCCATCCGTCAGCAGGTGATTCCCTCCGATGCCCTGATTCAGAACCGCTAGCATTCTGGTTTTATGATCGGCCTGAAGCTTTCTTGCGAGCTCGTCGGTCCAGCGGTTGTTTCCGTTGGTGGT
Organism: Acidobacteriaceae bacterium; assembly: GCA_003169715.1. Taxonomy (GTDB): domain Bacteria; phylum Acidobacteriota; class Terriglobia; order Terriglobales; family Acidobacteriaceae; genus PALSA-188. Next base: position 3,954 of record PNAR01000157.1, read on the forward strand.
GGCGGCGTGTCCGTCGGTGATCGAATCGCCGAGCACAACGATGGATGCGGAGCCTTTGACTGCATTTACATCAATGCCGGCAATCCAATACCAGTGGTCGATTTTCCTTGCATCGGGCAAATCCGGAGCTGCGACCATGTCGCCGTGAACAAGATACGACGTAGAGCGCGAACCGGGATGCCCAGTCTGTCGCTCAGGCGGCGTATCGAGGTGAAGCGTGATCGCCAGATCGGAGAGCGCGGCTACCGGATAAGCAATTGGATCGGAAATATATTCGGCGCCAGCTGGAATGGTCACGTCATCTTTGCCTGAAAAGGCGATCGCCTTATCGGTGGCGACGTCAATTTTGGCTTCTGAGGGAGAAACTGGGCGGGCAATGTGAACCGAAGTGATGTGCAGCGGCATGGTCCCAAAAGCGTTTGACAGATGCACGCGTAAGATTTTTCCGCCAACCGACAAATGAACAATCTGGCGTAGGGTTGCGTCGCGGAGATCGTCGGGATTCAGCGCATTGTTCGGCTCGGGGATTTGTTGGGAGGCAGCCCATGATCCCACCCAGCTCGGAGGAACCGGCTTGGACTTCGCGAATCCCGGGGTCGCGATGCCGATGGAGATCAGGGCAACGAAGAATGATTTGTGTCGCAGCAAATTTTTCATGTGCATGGAATGTGCCGCCAAAGTGGACTACGATATCTTTTGTTTTTGTCAGCAACAAAATAACATAAGGAAACTTTATGCGGAAGGACGTTCGTCGTTTTTGCCCTGCTTACCTCTGTTTCCTGTTTTCGTGCGCGGCGCGTAAGATAATTCCAGCGACAGTTTCTCCTGCGTGAGGTCCTCGA
>PNAR01000062.1 GCA_003169715.1 Acidobacteriaceae bacterium
TGGTGGAATTATCGCGACCGCAAAACGATCAAGACTGAGTACGCGGATCCGATTAATCGGATGATCTCAGCCACACCTAACTCGAACCTCGTCGTAGCCGTGCCGACTTCGAGCCTGATTCGTAGCGTCAAGTACGCCGACAATGAAGTCAGTGGCATCCTGGTTCGTGGAACCATGTACGACTACATCGTGACCTCCACCCTGGATTTCCAGGAGGGTCGCTTTTTCAATGAACTGGAATCTCGCGGAGGCGCGAGCGTGTGCGTGATCGGGTTTGATGTAGCTGACGCGCTTTTCCCTTCGGTCAGCCCGATCGACAAGTATGTCTCGATCAATGGACAATCATTCAAGGTGATCGGCGTTATTTCACGGCAGGGAAGTTTTCTCGGGCTCTTCAGTTTGGATTCGATCGTAGTAATGCCCCTGCCGGCTTTTCAAAAGTATTTCAGCGCGAAAAGCGATTCGGACATCCTTGTCAAAGTGAAGGACAAAACCAGACTGGTTGAGGCCAGGGACGAGCTCACCGGGTTAATGCGGCGAGTGCGCAACCTGCCGCCAGAGAAGAGCGACGACTTTTCAATCAACGAACAACAGGCATTGAAGAGTACCCTGGATCCGATAAAAAACTCCATCGCCATCGCAGGACTTTTCATTACCGGCCTTTCACTTTTTGTCGGTGCGATCGGCATCATGAACATCACCTTTGTTAGCGTGAAAGAGCGGACGAAAGAGATTGGGACACGCAAGGCGCTCGGGGCGCGCCGTCGCACCATCCTTCTACAGTTCCTGATCGAATCCACAACGATCTGTCTGCTCGGTGGTTTTATCGGACTTACTTTCGCTTATCTGATGTGCTTCGGAATTGCCAAGGGTTTTCCGTCGTTTCCCATTCACTTTTCCTTTGGTCTTGTCGTAGTTAGCATGTTTGTCTCGGTCATGACTGGTCTGGTTTCCGGATTTGCGCCGGCCTGGTCCGCTTCCCGGCTCGATCCCGTTACGGCGCTTAGGTATGAGTGATATTGCCGCGGAGTTTGCAGAGGACGCAGAGGTTGGAGTGGAAATAAATGATCCAAAACAAAGCGTGATCGGAGCGGCAATGGAAGTGCATCGTTCGCTCGGACACGGCCTTGTCATAAACTTTGACGTCCGACCCTTGAAACACGGCATCCGGCAGCGGGTGCTTAACCTGGAAGAAACAATTGTTTCGTAACTCTGTGCGCCCTGGGTCCTCTGGGATGATTCTTGATCATGCGATTTAAAGAAGTCATCGCCATGGCGCTTACCTCGTTAGGTGCGAACAAGCTTCGTTCGGCCCTGACCATGACCGGAATTACAATCGGAGTTTTCTCGGTCATTTCCGTCATGACAGCCATCGGCGCTTTACAGAATTCAATCGAGAGTGGGATAAGCTTTCTCGGATCGAACATCTTCCAGTTTGCGAAGTACCCGGCCAACGTCAGCGCCGGCGGGGATGCGCAGAAAAAATACGAGAACCGCCACAACATCACCTATCAGCAGGCCCTGAGGTATTCCGAGCTCATGGAAGGCAGCGCCAGAGAGGTTTGCCTCAAGACCTTTGGGCATGATTTCAAAGGCCAGGCAGTTTACAATGGCGTGAAGACGACACCGAGTCTGACGGTCGCCGGCTCGAACCAGAGCTTCTTGACCGCCAATGCCTACACGTTGGGTTATGGACATAACATAACCGACGAAGATGTTAAGTTTTCGCGACGAGTTCTGGTCGTCGGGAAGATGATCGAGCAGCGGCTCTTCCCGCATGAATCACCGATCGGAAAGGTGATCAGGTTAAGCGGACATACTTACACTATCATCGGAGTTCTGGCAGAGAAAGGCACCTCTTTTGGTCAAAGCCAGGATGACATCTGCATCATGCCGCTTACGCGTTTCTTCGAGGACTACGGTGAAGCGAAACGGTCCGTTAACATCGCCACCCAATCCTTTTCGCAAGAGACTTACAACCGCACCCTGGACAAAGGAATCGGCGCGATGCGAATGGCGCGCAATCTCGACGCCAACCAGCCCAACGATTTCGAGATTTACTCGAACGACTCACTCAAGAGCGCATTTACGTCCATCGCCGGCGTCGTGCGCATCGGCGCCTTCGTCATTAGTTTCATCGCGCTGGTCGCGGCTGGCATTGGGATTATGAACATCATGCTCGTCAGCGTGACGGAGCGGACGAAGGAAATCGGAATTCGCAAATCAATCGGTGCGCGGAGTCGCGATATCCTGCGACAGTTCCTGACCGAGGCGGTTTTCATCTCGGAGGCGGGCGGGATTCTCGGAATCATTCTCGGTGTCATCGGCGGGGACTTGCTGGCCATGTGGCTCAAGGCCGATCTGATCTTTCCCTTCGGCTGGGCGCTGGCCGGGTTGATCGTTTGTTCCGGAATCGGCATCGGGTTCGGGTTTTACCCGGCCTACCGCGCCGCAAGGCTTGACCCCATCGACGCCTTGCGCTTCGAGTAACGGCACAAACCTCTCCGGGCGGGGGCGGGAGGCACGCAACTTGCGCTTGCATTGCTTTGACATGCGCAAACCACCTTCTATTCTCGCGTTTCTCAGTCGCTATAGCCGTGCCTGCATCCCACGAATTTCCTGCCGGGACAGCGCCTAGCGTTCTTCT
>PNAR01000208.1 GCA_003169715.1 Acidobacteriaceae bacterium
CTCTTATCCAATCAACTCATTCGCGTTCTTTGCGGATGAGTGGGATTCGCCGTAAAACGTACGACAACCGTCACAGCCAGGAACGAAGGTTTATGAGTATCCTCAGCGCGTGACCAAGGGCCTGCACCGATACTACGGCACCCACGATTCGCATTTCATAACCTGGAGCTGTTACCGGCGCCAGCCAATCCTCGGAACCGCCACCCGGCGCGATTTACTGTTAGAAATTCTGGAGCAGGCCCGCCGCAAGTATCGCTTTGTGGTCTATGGGTATGTGATCATGCCCGAGCACGTGCATATGCTGATTACCGAACCGGAAGAAGGCGATCCGTCTGTAGTGATGAAGGTAGTCAAGCAGCGATTTGCGCGTCAGATAAAGGAAAGGCACCAAAGCACTGCTTCCACGAAGCGACAACCCTGGGAAAACGCCCCCGATGCTGTCTGGCAAAAACGCTTTTACGATTTTAGCGTGTGGACCGAACACAAACGTATAGAGAAGCTGCGTTACATGCATCGAAATCCCGTAAAGCGCGGATTGGTCGGACAGCCCGACCAATGGAAGTGGAGCAGCTTCCGCGCATATTGTTTCGGGGTAAGGACTTTTTTTACAGCTTCGTTTTTTTGTAAAGGTGGGGACTTCGTGCCGACTTCGAACGCCTGAAAATTTATACCGCAGCTTGCAGCGGTTGACTATCTGCAGAACGAACTTCTTTGGGAATCGGGATGCTTACAATCACAGAAGTACCGGAACCATTCGATTCCATTTTCATTTCTCCGTGGAATTGACGGATACGCTCTCGTATTCCCCTGATCCCAACGCCCGCTGCGTGGGACTGAATTTCCAGCAAGCGCTCTGGCGATATGCCCTTTCCGTGATCCCGTACCTCTGTTCGGACACTTTCTCCTTCGCGAGCTACTCGGATATGAGCGGTCTTGCTGCCGGAGTGCCGGTGAATATTTGTTAAGCATTCCTGCACCAGTCGAAAGATTGCAAGCTCCATATCGCTTGGCAGTCTTCCAACATTGGCGTCAACATCCAGCGTGATGGCTACGTAACTGCGCTCTGCCAGCCCATCTACGTACAAGTTAAGCGCGGATGAGAGGCCGCTTTCGTCCAACAGAGGCGGATGTAACAAGTAAGAGGTGGTGCGTATCTCGCGATGTAATTGCTGAACCATCTCCTCGATCGCTTTTCCTTCTCTTGCGAGCTCCGGCGCAATGCCCTCCGCCCGGCGAACTAATTGCGCCAGGCTCATGCCGAGCACTGCCAGCGTTTGCCCGGCACAGTCATGCAGTTCGCGCGCAATACGCCGTCGTTCTTCATCCTGCGCCTTCATCAGGCGCGTCATGTCATCGGCAATCCGAACCTTCTCCGCTGCCTCTTTTTGGTCATGAATGTCGAGACAACCGCCAACATATCCTTCAAACGTTCCATCCGGAGCGTAGCGTGGCACTCCTCGATCCAGTATCCAGCGGTATTGCCCGGTGCGATGCCGCATGCGGTACTCCATCTCAAATGGACGCCGAGCATCGAAGTTGGCAACGTAGATTTGCAGGCAGCGTTCGAAGTCCTCTGGATGCACGTTCTCTGCCCAGCCATTGCCTGACTCTTGCTCGAGAGTGCGTCCGACGAAATCCAACCATCCCTTATTGAAGTAGTAGCAAAGCTTGTCCGTCCCCGACATCCAGACCAGGACGGGCGAAGCGTCCGTAATCACGCGAAAGCGTTGCTCGCTTTCCCGCAATGCTCGCTCAACCTGCTTTTGCGATGTAATGTCCCGCGCCACTTTCGAGGCTCCAATCACACGCCCCGATGAATCCCGCACGGGAGAGATAGTTAGTGAGACATCGAGGAGGCCGCCATCCTTCCGCATTCGTACAGTCTGGAAATGATCAACGCGATCTCCTCGTCGGATGCGGCTGAGAATGTCTGACTCTTCAGCAAGGCGTTGTGGTGGAATGATGAGGGTGATATTTTGCCCGATGGATTCTTCAGGGGTGTAGCCAAATATCCGTTCCGCACTCTTATTCCAACTCGTGATGATGCCATCAAGGTTCTTGCTGATAATGGCATCATCGGAGGAGGCTACAATGGCAGCCAACAGACCCGTTATTTCTTCGGCTTGCTTCCGCTCGCTCATATGATGTGGCGACGACCTGACCACCTTAGGTTGTCGTCGAATAGTGGGGAACTGCTCGGTCAGAACGCATAATACATCTGACGAGCAGAAGTGGCATTTCCGCCCTGCATCGCCATCGGCGGCTTTTTGCCAGAATCCCCTGCTACGTTAGCCATTCTACCCAGAGATGCCGAATATAGTAAAAAATGAGGGAGAACAATCGCCATGCCATCTGATTCCTTAACTCAAAGTGTTTCACAATTCTGCTCATCCCGGCCTCACGTGGTCTCGGCCTCGCGATGGCAGCCGAGTTCCTGAAGAAAGGTTGGAATGTTGTTGCCACGGTTCGGACCGGGCCGGATCGGACGAAGTTGCAGGCTCTTGCGGAGCAGTTTAAGGGACGACTCGAGATAGGCTGGTGGGACACCCCGCCCGCTATTCTTAACTCTTGTCCAGAACTGATATGACTCCGTTCAAATTGGAAGCAGCGGCGCGCAAGCTGTCCGCCAGGCGTTTTTTTTCGCCGTCGTCCATTGCTGGGACGGCGGCGCTAATGCGGCGCAAAGTTGTATTAATGTCGTCAACGTAATTGATCAGGCGAATCAGTTCTCCGGTAGCTGCCATAATTAAAATCCTGCTCCTGTTGGTCGGTCCTCTTGCGCTCGAAGAAATGGCTCTGTCGAGTGCATAGCCAACCAGCGCGAATAATCCATTCTCAATGGTGCGAGGCATTTAGTAAAGGTACCTAGGTGGCTGTCGTGATGCGGGGCGAGTCATTGACCGCAAAGCACGCCGAGATCGCTAGGAATCAAGATTAAAGACCAAAGATTCACCATTGGCTTCCCTACCTCGGCGATCTCCGCGCTCTCCGCGGTAAATTAGGTTGTCATTAACCGCAAAGCACGCCGAGATCGCCAGGAATCAAGATTAAAGACCAAAGATTCACCATTGGCTTCCTCACCTCGGCGATCTCTGCGTTCTCCGCGGTAAATTAGGTTGTCATTGACCGCAAAGCCCGCCGAGGTCGCCAAGAACAAAAGATAAAGACCAAAGATTCGCCATTGCCTTCCCTACCTCGGCGATCTCCGCGCTCTCTGCGGTTTATTAGCATCAGTTAATATCGGGAGCAAGTGACTGATAACGGACGCAAATCAGCTCCCCATGCCTATCACTAATGGTTCCCATTCATCCTTTTAATTTGTCTTTTAGGCCCCTGGATCATCTAATTAGATACATGACTGATAAGCCTTTAAAACGCTATATCTTTGCAAGCGATTTTGACCAAACGCTGACTTTTAACGACTCCGGCTATGTCTTAAGCGAATTGGCCGGTATTCCCACGGCTGAATTTGAACGCAAAGCCCAGGGCATGGCAAAGCTGAATTTAGTGCAGCAGGGCGCGGAGCTCGCCTATCTCGTGCTGCACGACCCCGAGTTTCAGAGTCGTGTTCGCAAGGAACATTTATATGAAGTAGGAAAGCGCATCCGCTTAAAAGAAAATATTTCGCTGTTATACGAAATCTTAAAAACCGGAATTGAGGGTTATTGCTTTGATTTTTATGTTCTGTCGGCTGCGCCAGTCGAAGTAATTCAATCTGCGCTGGAAGGCATCGTTCCTGCCGATCACATTTTCGGCACGGAATTCCGCTATACCGATACCGGACAAATCCGGTCCATCGCACGTGCTACGGCGGGCTATGGGAAGGTCGCCGCCCTCGATCAGCTTCAGGCGCAACAGCAGGTCGGCCCCGACCACATCGTCTATGTGGGTGACGGAAGCTCCGACGTTCATGTGATGCTGCATGTCAATGTCCGTGACGGTTTTACTATTGCCGTGTCCGAGGCGAAACATGTTTCTCAAGTCGCCAAACGTACCATACTTAGCAGCGACGCTCTCGCCGTGTTGGCCCCGATTCTGGAAGATGTCGTGGGCTGGCCGAGACTCCGAATCCGCGAGTTCTTCGAATCCTACGGAATCCTTATTCAGGAATGGGAGAGGGTCCGCACCGACTGGCTCACGCTAAGGGTAGCCGAACCTCATCAATCCAAGGCTGCGATTGCGAAGTGATAGTTTAGACGTTGCGTTCACCCTACCTTTCGTGCCGCTTCGCGCCAGCCTGTTATTCAAATCTGAGGCTGTGATAGAGACGGGCTGGAGGAGCCATTTTCTAACACGACTGAATCGCCGACGCTACGAGCCCGGAGTATAATGCGTTTGAGGCTCTATTGGTCATTGCGGCTATGGTTGCAACCAGTCCGATGCGAGTCTCGGCTCGAAAGCACTAGCGAGGTGGCTTATGACGTTGCTTTGGCCGCTGGTAGCCTGGGGAGTTCTCACTTCCGTCCTGATCATCCTCCTCATTTACCGAAGCACACTCACAATGCAAGAAGATTCTCAACTGTTCCTTACCGAATCGGAATCCCATATGGAAAAGGAACAGATCGAGATCATGAAAAAAGTCCACAAGATCGGCCCGGTGGTGAAATGGTTGGGAGCTAGTTCCGCGCTTCTGATTTTGGTCATCGGCGGGGTAGCCCTCTATCAGGGATTAAACCAGGTGCAATAATCGCCTCAGTGATTGGCGATTGATACGAAATATTGTTAAAGCGGGAAATCACTGTCTAGTCGAAGTCGAATCGCTTGCTTTAATTAATTGGTGCCGAGAGCGGGACTTGAACCCGCACGCTTATTAGGCACAGGCTCCTAAGACCTGCGTGTCTGCCAATTCCACCATCCCGGCCCTGAAGATATTTTAGCGGTATTTTCGTCCTGATTCTACCTGCTGAGTTCTACTTCTTGCCGTAGCTACGGGCAACTAAAAATCCGACGATGCACATTTTGACCGTGTGTCGAATATAGCTGCCAAGGAGAACTCCGGTACAACAAGCCCCCAAGGATCGGGGCTTTTATTTTGTTCCAAATCAATGGCGAAAAACGAATTTCGATAGCTAAACTCTTCCTTCTTTTCGGATGTCCCGCTAAACTAAATGGCCTATGGCGAATCCAACACAGCCCAATATCAAATTGGTGAACAATCCCGAATACCGTGAAAGCTATGCCAATAGCGTGCAAGTCCGGGTAAATGTTTGGGATTTTTTTCTGGTCTTTGGCACAATGCAGCAACAAAGCGAGGCCCAGGTGGAGGTCCACAATTTTCAGGGAGTTTATCTCAGTCCCCAGCAGGCGAAAGCTCTAATGGCCATTTTGCAGCAGAACGTGGGGAATTACGAAAGCACGTTTGGAGAGATTAAGCTCGATCCGCGAATGAATCCCACAGGGCCTGTACACTGAACGCGCCTGGCGTGAAAACTGACCTGCATACGGTTGATGACTTTTTCAGGTCGCATCCGGCGCTGATTCTTTTATTCTTCTTCTTTGCACTCCTGCTGCTGCATATCTCGCTTCTGCGGCTGCCATATTTTTGGGACGAAGCCGGTTACTACATCCCGGCGGCCCGCGATCTGCTTCTGAGCGGATCTCCGATTCCACACTCGACGCCTTCCAACGCCCATCCGCCTTTAGTGATGGCATATCTGGCGCTTTGTTGGAAGATTGCGGGATTCTCGGTCATAGCCACACGCGTCGCCATGCTCGCAGTGGCCGCATTCTCACTTACAGGATTATTTCGCCTTGCGCGGCGCGTCGCAAATTTCGAAGTTGCCGTGGCCTCGACTCTGTGTACGGCGCTTTATCCCGTGTTCTTCACGCAGAGTTCGCTTGCCGATCTGGACCTCGCCGCAGCAGGACTTACGTTTTGGGCGCTTCTCGCGTATGTGGAAAATCGGTGGGCAGCAATGGCGCTGTGGTTCTCGCTTGCGGTCTTGGCGAAAGAGACTGCCATTCTTGCGCCAGTGTCATTACTGGCGTGGGAACTGGTGCGGCCGCGCGTATTTCGCTCGCACATCTTGGTGCGGGATTCAAAGTGGAGAAACTGGCTCCTCCTCTTCTCTGTCGTTCCACTGGGATTATGGTACGCATACCATTATCACGAGACCGGATTCATTTTCGGCAACCCTGAATTTTTCCGCTATAACGTGCAAGCAACTTTGCATCCCCTGCGAATCCTACTGACATTCTTAATGCGGCTGTGGCAGACCGTGGGATATTTAGGTCTTTACGTGCTCACGTTAGCCGCGTTCTTTTCGATGTGGCTGCCGCCCCTCAGCGATGCCGGCGAGCAGCGGAAGCGAATCCTTCCTGAAGTGCAATTCGCATTTTTGGCGGTAATTGCCGGGTATGCGGTAGCGCTTTCCATAGTCGGCGGCGCTGTGCTGGCGCGTTACATGCTTCCAGTCGTTCCCTTGGTAGTGATGGTTTGCGTCTCCACCCTGCGCCGTAGGGTACGCATGTGGCAAGGGGTGATCGCAATTGTAGTCCTGGCATTTGTCGTGGCTCTTTTTGTAAATCCTCCTTACGGATTTTCGCTTGAAGATAATCTTGCCTATCGCGACTACATCGTGCTTCATCAAGGCGCGGAAACTTTCATCGAGGCCCATTATCCCAATGCTCGTGTTCTGACCGCATGGCCTGCCAGCGATGAGATATCTAGATCCTATCTCGGATACGTGAAACAACCCATGAAGGCGTTTCGCGTTGAGGATTTCACCATTGAGCAACTCATCTCCGCGGGCGAGGTTCGGTCAAATTTTGGCGTTGCACTCGTGTTCTCCACGAAGTATGAGCCGCCTCATTCGGTATTCGATCGCTTGCGCTGGTGGCAGGAGTGGAAGACGCGGTTTTTCGGATTTCATCGCGACGCGCCCCCAGCGGCGGCGGCCGAAATCTTAGGAGGGCGTTTGGTTTATTTAGATCGCAGAAACGGTCAATGGGTGGGGGTGATCGAGATGCAACAAATAGTCGAGGCTCGCGCTCGCGTAGGAGCGGGTATCCCCACCCGCCTAGCGGAGCAATGCTCCGCAAACCGGTGAGCTAACGCTCACCCGCGTCGAAGAAATTGATGTTGCGGGTGCGTCCGGAGGTAGAACGGTTTTGGCCATCTTGCTACCAAGCAGGGAATTGATAACGCTGGATTTGCCCATGTTGCTGCGGCCGAAACGCGATCTCAGGCAGGGCGGGAGCCGGGAAATGCGCGACATCGCTGGCCGACAACATGAATCGTGACAAGACACGCATAAATTAGTTTGCAGGTTTGAGAAGCAAGTTGCAAGGGGGTAAGATGCAGGGTGATTTGACTTCGCAAATCCGAATCCCTTTGATTGAAGGAGGAAATATGCGAGCGCTAAGAACGATTTTCCGAATCGCCGTATCCCTGATGTTTATCGTAGCTGTAGCCAATGCTCAACAAACGCCGATGTCGGACTCTGATTACATCCACAAAGCGGTCTCCGCCGCCCCTATAGCGGTCGGCCACGACGCGTCCGTGATTCGCATGGAAAAGGACGGAAGCATGCGCACTCTACGCACCGGAACCAACGGATTCACCTGCATGATTATGGGCCCAGATGCGATGTGTAACGATGCCAACAGCGCGGAATTCTTCGGAGCCATGATGAAGCACGAACCGCCGCTGGACAAGGTCGGCATTTCTTATATGCTGCGCGGCGACGACGGCGCCAGC
>PNAR01000466.1 GCA_003169715.1 Acidobacteriaceae bacterium
AGTTCGTTCCACCTAATTATTGCCAAAAGAGTTCTCACGCAGACTCTTACGTCCGGGCCTAAATTGTACCGCTCCCGCGGAGTTGGTCCATCGCACTGTAAACGGACTACTGTTCCGGGAGCGTTTTAACGCCACGTACTGTACTTCGCCCGACAATTACTCAGCTTTCACTGAAGGCTTATGCTTTCGACGCCGCTTCGACCGCGCTGGTATCAATTGAAATTCCAGGTCCCATCGTGGAACTTAGATAGCAGCCCTTCACGTACTTTCCCTTCGCGACCGCAGGCTTCGCCTTCACCACGCTGGTAATCAGCACAGTCGCGTTCTCAATAAGCTTGTCCGAAGAAAACGAAATCTTCCCTACCGGCACGTGAATCAACGCAGTCTTGTCGGTGCGAAACTCGACTTTACCAGCCTTCACTTCCTGCACCGCCTTGGCGACATCGAACGTCACAGTGCCAGTCTTAGGATTCGGCATCAACCCTTTCGGGCCGAGAACTTTTCCCAGGCGCCCGACGGACTTCATCATGTCCGGGGTGGCAATCAGCGCATCGAAATCAGTCCAATTTTCTTTGGTGATCTTTTCGACCATGTCCTCGCCGCCCACAAAGTCCGCGCCAGCCTCTTCCGCTTCGCGAATCTTGTCCCCGTTGGCGATCACGAGAACCTTCTTGGATTTGCCCAGACCATGCGGAAGGACGACCGTCCCGCGAACCATCTGGTCGGCGTGCTTGGGATCGACCCCCAAACGCAACGTGATCTCGACGGTCTCGTCAAACTTTGTGTATTTGATTTTCTGGAGCAGTGGCACTGCGTCGTTAAGAGTATAAGGACGCGCCTCAACCGATGCCCGCGCCTTGGTAATATTCTTCCCCGGTTTTCTCATGAATTCCTCGTCTCCCACCGTTCATCATATTCCGACGAACCGTAGTTCATTCGACAGAACATTGAGTAATTTGGTAATCGGGTAATTGAAGACCAACACCAAGTCGCGTGAAACTCAATTGCCAATTACTAAATTCCCCAATTACCCGATGCTTTATTACCCGATGACATCAATCCCCATGGACCTCGCCGTCCCGCGGACACTATTCACCGCCGCTTCGACCGACGCAGCATTTAAATCCGGCATCTTCTGCTTCGCGATGTCTTCCACCTGCTTCAGCGTGACCTTGCCAACTTTATCTTTATTGGGAGTGCCCGAACCCTTCGCGATACCGGCCGCACGCTTCAACAAGATGGATGCAGGGGGAGTCTTGGTAATAAAGGTAAACGTGCGATCGCTGTAGACCGTCACGACGACTGGGATGATCAGCCCCTCGAGTTCTTTCGCGCCGGTGCGCGCGTTGAACTGTTTGCAAAACTCCATGATGTTGATCTGAGCCTGGCCCAGCGCCGGTCCCACCGGGGGCGCAGGCGTAGCCTTCCCGGCCGCGATCTGTAGTTTTACCGATCCTGTAGCTTTCTTTGCCATGTTCGCTTTCTATGCAAGCGCAACGGCTTGCTGTCCTTAAAAATCTTATTTTTTGACAACCGCTGTTAATGCCAGCATGATCGTCGGCGTGAGCCTCTTCTGAATTGGATCTGCTGCGACTCCCAGACCTTCGAGACTATGCGCTCCCAGAACTTCCATCTCTCCCGCTTCCGCCATGACGACAACATCGGGAGCCGAATACTCATCGCTCGCGATGTAAACCGCCGCCAAATCACGGTCCAAAACTCGACCTTCGATTGTGCGAAACGGCATCTTTCGGGCCGCCGTTACTCCTAAGCGTTCTAACCGCGCCCTCGAAATCCAGCTGAACGCGGCACCGGTATCCACAGTCGCTTCCAAGGCTTCAACCTTTTCCGGATGCGCCGGATTCCAAACTCGAAATTTAGCAGTGAAGGTACTCATGGATGCCCTACGACGACTTTTCCACCTGATTGAATTCCAACTCCACCGGAGTCGAACGCCCGAAGATTGTTACCATCACCTTCAACGTCTCGCGATCTTCGTTCACGTCATCCACGATGCCTGTGAATGTAGCAAACGGGCCTTCAGTGATTTTCACCGTCTCGTTCTTCTCAAATTTAACTTTCAGCTTCGGCTTGTCTTTCGCCTCGCCGACTCGATACACAATATGTTGAACTTCTTCCTCGGAAAGCGGCGTAGGTTGCTGGCCGGTACCGACGAATCCGGTCACACGCGGCGTTGACTTCACTACGTGCCAGACATGGTCATCCATGTCCATTTCAACCAGCACGTAGCCGGGATAAAACATCCGCTCGACGGTATATTTCTTGCCGTTGCGAACCTCGGTCACGGCTTCTGTCGGAATCAGCACCTTGCCAATGCGCTCCTGCAAGCCAAACGCCTGAACTCGCGACTCCAGCGACTCTTTTACCTTGCGCTCGAATCCCGAATAAGAATGGATGATGTACCACCGCATGTTCGGATTGCGGGGGGCTTCGGCAACTGCCGCTGTGCCTGCGTCAGGCGCAGCTGTCGCATCGCCGGAACCTTCTGCTGCGGGTACGTTCTTTTCTTGGTCCTGCAAATCGCGGTCCTGCATATCGTGTTGTAAAACTCCAACTTCTTTAGTTGCCATCGGCCTCGATTTATTAGCGATGGGTGAAATAGCGGAACAGGGAATCTATACCTCTTCCGATAACGTTATCAATGATCCAAAAATACAAGCCAAAAAGAAAGACAGTAATAATGACCACGGCAGTCGTAGCCTGGACTTCTTTCAGTCCCGGCGCGGTGACCTTCTTCATTTCCGTGCGGACGTCGTTATAAAAAACTTTAACCCGCTCCGGCCAGGACTTTACCCGTCCGCCGAAGCTATCGTCCGCCGCTGCCGCGATCGACTTTGCCATTCTCTTCTCTCGACTCCCAGTGTCAACGCCCATGTTTCGACTCCGTATCGCCCCGCTTGTCTCGTCAGCCTCTAAATATGGCAGGGGCGGAGGGATTCGAACCCCCAAGTTCGGTTTTGGAGACCGACAGTTTAACCGTTGAGCTTACGCCCCTAACTGCATTGGTAATTTTACAATCGGGAAATTGAGTAATTGAAAATCTGTTTTGTACCAGCTTCCAATTACAAAATTACTCAATTGCTCACTTACCCAATTATTTTACTTCTTTATGCGGCGTATGCTTNNTTCCGGTTCTTGGTGGTCGAATAATTTCGCTCTTTGCACTCACCGCACTGCAACGTAATGATTTCTCGTGGCATAAACCCGGCTCCTGGCTATTAGCTTCTAGCTTCCGAGAACTGAGAACCAGAAACTAGTAACTGGTTATCATCCCTCAAACCGCAGCGGAGCTTCGCTCCGCTAGGCGGACGAGGGCGTCCGCCCCTACACGATTCCTTGCTATGT
>PNAR01000429.1 GCA_003169715.1 Acidobacteriaceae bacterium
TGGCTGGATGCGTATCGCTGGGAGCACAACCATGTGCGACCGCACGAAGCCCTGGGGATGCGGACTCCGGCCACGCTGTGGCGTCCGAGTGCGAAGCGCTACGATCCGCATCCGCCACGCTGGGAGTATCCGCAAGGCGCATGGGTGTTGAAAGTCGATTGCCAGGGCAAGCTGGACATCAAAGGCCAGAAGTGGAAAATCAGCAGAGCGCTCTCCGGCGAGTGGGTGCAGGTAGTGCCGGTCGAGCAGAGGATGATGGTGTTCTACTGTACGACTTTGATTCGGGAACTCGATCCTGGAATCCAGCGTTCGACGATCGTCGAACGCTGGATTCCAACCTCGCTTCCACCAACAAAAGTGTAAAGGATGTCCCGGGACAAACTGTAAAGCATGTCTTGGGACTAGACAAAAAGCGGCGAAGGATGGGGAATTCCGCCGCCAGTCACGGCCTTGGCTTTAAATCTTTCATTTCGCGTTTCAGTCGTCTGTATCTGATCGCCAGGCTGCAAAGATAGCTGCCGTGAATGATCCAGGTCGCGGCGTATGCGGCATAGAGATAATTCATCGGAATCTTGGCTCCTCGAGCATGGCTTCGAGGGAATGAGTTTCCTCTACCTCGCGTTTGAAAATCTCCAAGCGGTAGCGAAGCCAGAAAACCAGCCAACCGAAGCAGAGGAATGCCGCCCAGCTGATCATCCACACACGCAACATGCTGGGATCAATCGAGCCTCCTCCGCCGACGACGGGCTGCGGATGCTGAGTGCGAAAAAACCAGATGGAGAAATACACCAGCGGCATATCCAGCGCGCCAAAGACCGCCAGGGCTGCGGCTAGAACGGGCGTTTGGCCGCCCGTCGAAAAGCGGCGCAGAATTAAATAGCTCGCGTAAATCAGCCACAGCACGAGCGTCGAGGTCAGACGCCAGTCCCAGGTCCACCAGATCCCCCAAACCGGACGCGCCCACAGTGGCCCCGTGACCAGCACGACGGTACAAAAAACCAAGCCAACTTCGGCGGCGGCGACGGCAACGGCGTCGGCTTTCGGGTTGCGGCGAATCAGGTAAACGATGGACGCGATGAAATTCGTGAAGAAGAAGACGAACATCGTCCATCCCGAAGGCACGTGGTAGTAAATGATGCGATAGACATCTCCCTGCATCTGATCGGTCGGGGCGACGAACATCGCTTCATAAAAAGCGTAGCCCAGCAATGCAGCGGTCAGAATCGCGAGAATCGGAAACGCTTTTTTCATTCTGCGTCCAGCACAGTTTCAAATAACAACAAGCAGGCGACAGTAAACACTACGTCGTATGTTAGCAGCAATACGATCCAAAACTTTGCGGAGTCTTGCCCGGTCAAAATTGTATTCGTGGCCTGGACCATCGCCACCAGCGCTGGAATCGAAAATGGAAAAAGCAAGATGGGGAGCATGATTTCGCGGCTGCGCGTGTGCAGAGACATCGCCGCGAAAAATGTTCCATTCACCACCAGCGCCCAGGATCCGAGGATGGCAACAGGTATCAACTGCCACGCCGGTCCGAGAGGCCGCAGGTTGTAAAAGACAGTGAACAATGGCGTCATCAGCGCCTGGATAATACTTACAAAAATAAAATTGCCGAAAGCCTTGGCCAGAAACAATGGATTCGCAGGCGCAGGAGAAACCCGGTAGGCATCGAGAACTGCATTTCGCATCTCCCGCGCCCAGGTTTGATTCAGTGCGACTACTGCGGCAAAAAGAAACGCCACCCAAACCAATCCGCCGGCAATATGTCTCGATTCTTCCGCGGTAGGATCGAAAGAAAAACTGAAGATGACAACCACGAGCAGCGCGAAGAACAACATGGAATTGATGGCATCTTTCGAACGCCATTCCAGGCGAAGATCCTTCGCCAGAGTCGCCGAGGTAATTGCCCAGAACGAGCTCATCGCGGCGCTCCTTCAAGGAGTGGACGCTCCAGAGGACGGCTTACGATTTTTCCCGCACCCATTAGGACAAACTCATCGGCTACGCCATCCAGCAACGCTGCCTGATGGGTCACGACAAACAACGTTTTTCCGGCGTCTCGAATTGTGCCGAGCAGATTCACCATTTCGCTCGCGGAACAAGCGTCAACGTTGGAAAAAGGCTCATCCAGTAACAGTATGCCCGGGTCGTGCAGAAGCGCCCTGGCGAGGGACATCCTCTGCCGCATTCCTTGCGAATATTGGCCGACGGGACGCGCGAGTGAAGGGTCGAGATGAACCTTGCGAATAGCGTCTGCACAACGCTGATCACCTTCAATTCCGTACAACCTGCCAAAGTACCGCAGATTTTCCATTCCGCTTAGCTCGTCATAAAGCAGCGACGGATGAGCCATGTAACCAATCTGCGCGCTCACTGAACTTAAATCATGAGTGCCTAACAGGATGACCTTGCCCCGCGTCGGGCGCGCAAGGCCTGCGAAAGTTCGCAATAGCGTCGTCTTCCCGGCCCCATTATCGCCAAGGATGACGTACAGGTTGCCGGGCGAAAACTCCGCGCTTATTCCGCGAAGCGCAGCAAACCGTCCAAATTGCTTAACGAGGCCGCTGATGACAATGACAGAAGAACCGTTTGTCGGCTGGGAATGGGTCACGGAGATTTACGAAGGATACCCGACTCTACAAATCGCACCAACATTGTTCAATTTCGACGGGATTAAATCTCAGACGGCGCGCATGGATCCCCACACGGGAAAGCCCTCTGGAATCGGTGCTTGTTTTCCGCTTAAAGGCTTGCTTTGCTGGGGGGAACCTCCCATGTTCCAAGAATGTGCTTGACAAAGGCTACGAATCCATCATAAAAGTGTCACCGGCTCGAAAACCCAACTCATCGTACTCGTTTACGTAAACGTTAACGATACTTTCGTTCGCCCCATTATTGGAGACGAACACCGGAGGCATTAAATGGAATATCAGAGTGTAACCTCGCTGCGTAGCAGATCTATATATGTGGTTGGCTTGCTGCTGCTTCTTTTGGGTTTCTCTTCTCTGGCGTTCGGCCAGGAAGCAACCATAGTCGGAACCGTTACAGATCCGTCGGGTTCAGTTATCCCGAACGTGACGGTTACCGCGGTCCAGACTGCCACCGGCGACGTGCGCACAACTACCTCAAATGACGCTGGGCAGTACACATTGCCCGGTCTTCAGATTGGCCCTTACAGCGTGAAAGCCGACGCGCCGGGCTTCGCGGGGGCACAAAAGACCGGGGTCGTGCTGAATGTGGGTGACCGCGCCCGCATAGACTTTGACATGAAAGTGGGCACGACGCAGGAAAGCATCACAGTTGAGGCTACTGCAGTAAAAGTACAAACCGATTCCGGTGAGATCAGCGACATGATCACCGGCCAGCAAATTAGTCAGCTGGCAGTGAACGGACGCAGTGTAGCCGAGCTTGAAGGTATGACCACCGGTGCTACAAGCGTTCAGGCAGGGTTCCAAGTACCCACCTCTGCCGGCGGAGACTTCAACGTGAGCTTTAACGGCCAGCGTATGGCCCACAATCTGTGGTTGGTTGACGGTGGCGAAGCTGCGGATCGCGGGGGTGGCGGCGGGGCCGACGTTCTCCCATCCATGGACGCAATAGCCGAATTCAGAACACTGACTTCGAACTACAGTGCCGAGTACGGGTTATCTTCAGCGGGCACGATGTCTATGGTTATCAAGTCAGGAACGAAGCAGCTTCATGCGTCAGCCTTCTATTACGGACGCAACGACGCGCTGGACGCGCGCAATTACTTCAATCCGGCACCAAACAAGGTTGCCGAATTGCGCTTCAATGATTGGGGTTTCAACGTGGGAGGCCCGGTGTCGCTTCATCCGAGCCAGTCAACTCCGAAAACATTTTTCTTTTACAACATGGAGTGGCGCCGGTATGTTGCCGGCGGTCTCTTCAACGTAAAAGTGCCTCAGGCGAGCATGTATCCTGATGCCGCCGGCGACGTGGTGCTGCCGAGCGTTCTCCCCAACGGCAACCCGCTTAACGTGGTGGTTCCAGCCAATATTGCTCAACTTGCTCCGGGCTGCGCCGGGCTGGTCCCCGGAGCGCTTTTTCCGGGCAATACCATTCCCTCTTGCGCGGTAAATCCTAATTCTGCCGCTCTGCTGTCGGCGGGACTCTTTCCCAAGCCGACCAGCGGCTTTAACTTCATCGGCGGAGCCAATCAACCTACCTCTGGAAAAGAAGAAATTGTCCGTATTGACCACACGTTTACGGATAAATTTTCTATCTTCGGCCACTGGATTGACGATCAGGCAACGCAAACTTACGGGACGACGCAGTGGAGCGGAGATAACGACCCGAGCGTCGGCGATACTTTCGGCAATCCCTCTTTCAGCGGGGTCGTGCATGCAACTTACATCATCAGTCCCAATCTGTTGAATGAGACCGCCTTCGCCTATGACGGAAACCGTATCCACATTTTACCGCTTGGCGTTTATAAACAACCGTCGGGATTCACCGAGGGTTCGAACCGAATTTTCACTGGGACGAATGTGGATAATCGAATTCCTGACATCAACCTGTCGCAAGCAATGGGCATCAACTACACGGCAAACTGGACTCCGTGGAACAACACGGCGGATGATTATCAGGTCCGCGATGACGTTTCCTGGACGAAAGGCTCGCACCAATTCCGGCTTGGCGCTGGTTGGGCGATCTACAAGAAAGTCCAAGACTACTTTGCGGAAACTCAAGGCGGATTTACCTTCGATGGTTCGGCCACTTCTCCCGCAGGATGCTCGTCCTCCAGTACTGTAAGCTGCGGCTTTGATTACGCAGACTTCATTCTCGGGGATGCGCAGCACTATGCAGAGAATGGTTACAAGGGTACAGGCTATTGGAATGCCATTTCCCCGGATGCCTACATTCAAGATAACTGGCGTGCCACGAAACGCTTAACCGTTAACCTGGGTCTTCGGTGGGATGGAATTCCGCATACCTACGAGGCCAACGGTAATCAGACTAACTTCTACCCCAACCTCTACAATCCGGCTAATGCCCCTGCATGGACAAATGCCTCGGACACCCAAATCTCATCCAGCAGTCCGGGATTGGGAACGAGTCCTGTCGCGTCTCTGCAAGGCTATCAGTTCTACCTGAACGGGATGGGTTTTTCAGGCAAAAATGGCGTTCCTAAGGGCCTGGCGAAGGACTCATGGATGAACTTCGGGCCGCGTCTGGGTTTTGCTTATGATCTGACCGGAAGCGGCAAGACTGTGATCCGTGGAGGCTACGGCCTGATGTATGAACGCATCCAGGGCAATGATATGTACAACGGTGCTACCAACCCTCCATTTGGTTACAGCCTTGGAGCCACGAACGTACTTTTCTCCAATCCTCATAACACTCAGACTGGCTCGACGATAACTGTTCCCATCGTGCCAACCGGAGTGGTGGGCATCAATCAGAACTATCCTACGCCGCGAACCTCGCAGTACAGCGCGGGTGTTCAGCAACAACTTGGGGGCAACGCGGTTTTGTCGGTTTCTTATGTCGGTAGCCTCGATAGGCATCAGAGCTACTGGCAGGAAATCAATTTGCCAGCTCAGGGTTCGCTGGCCTGCTTGCAGGCCTCGGCGAATTGTACCGGCGCACAGCCAGCCTTCAACGGTGTGGTTCCCTACCAGGGCTACACCTCCATCAAACAGGCGTTTAATGGCGCTAACTCGCATTACAACTCGCTGCAGATGGAACTGCGTGGCCAAGTCTCGCACGACCTTCAACTGCAGGTCGGCTACACTTACTCCAAAGCAGTTGATGCCACCACGGGGAGCAGCGGCAATGGCTTTGACTTAGACGCTGTTACTAACCCGTACGCAGGGTGGAGATACGACGTCGGGCCGTCTCCATTTGACCGTACGCATGTACTGTTTGTGAACTTCGTTTACCAGATCCCGTTCCTGCGGAATAGTTCCAGCCGCTTCATGAAATCGGCTGTAGGCGGATGGTCACTGTCCGGCATTGTTACGATCCAATCGGGTATCCCCTATAACCTTGGGATAAATGGGAATAACGTCGCCAGCATTTTCCCCGGCGGCGATGTGAGCAACCGGCCGAATCTGATTGGGCCTGTTGCCTATCCTAAGACTCCGGTCCTCAACCCAGCGGGTCAGGTAACGGGTATACAGTGGGTCAACCCCGCTGCATTTACCACTCCCGGTGCCGGAACCTGGGGTAATCTGACGTTCGATTCACTACGTGGCCCGGGTAGCGACAATTGGAATCTCTCGCTGTTTAAGAGCTTCCTGATAAGCGAATCACGCGGCTCGCGGTTTGAGTTTCGTGTCGACGCCTTCAACGCCTGGAACCACACGCAACTGGGTGGTGCCGGACAGAATGGCGGATTCAGCAACAATTTCGGCTCGGGGAATTTCGGCCAGATAACTAGTGCTGCCGATGCTCGCGAATTCCAACTCGGAGCCAAGCTGATCTTCTAGTCAGTTTGCCCGGCAATAGCCTCGCCCCGCTTACGAAACTGTGAGCGGGGTATCTTTTTGCCGCCAATTTTCGGCTCTCGACGCCCACGGCCCAACCTTCCAGATTGCTTCCACTCAGGCGGGTGGCTATTCTAAATTCTTACGTTATGAGAGATTCCCGGCCCTTATTATCGAATGCGCTGTGGGCTTGGATTCTGTTAGCCACTCTTTCTCAGGCACAGACTGCCACCCCAGCTGACGCGATTGTGCTTGAGCAACAAGGGAAACTGGCTAAAGCCGCGGAGGCGTGGCAAGGCATTACGCAGCAAAATCCTCGCGACGCGGGCGCTTTTGCCAGCCTGGGACTGGATCTCTCCAAACAGGGGAATTATCCGCAAGCGGCTGCTGCTTATAAAAAAGCCCTCGCGCTGAATCCTAAATTGCCGGGGATTCGACTCAACCTGGGCTTGGCGGAATTCAAACAAGGACACTTCCAGGCTGCGATTGGCCCACTCGGCGGCGCGCTGGCATCAGACCCGAAGAACTTGCAGGCTCACACCCTCCTGGGCCTCAGCTATTACGGCGCTCGCCGATTTGCCGAGGCATCCAAGTACCTTGATGCCGCGGCGAAATCCGACCCCTCTAATATCGAACTTCAGCAGGTGCTGGCGCAAAGCTGCCTGGCGGCGAAGAAATATTCCTGCGCTCTGGACGCGTTTCATAAGATTTTGGAACGGAGTCCAGATTCGCCCGGTGCGCATATCCTCGCCGGCGAGGCCCTGGACGGCTTGGGCAGAACGCCGGAGGCTATTGAGGAGTTTCAGACAGCTATCAAGTCTGCTCCTCGCCAACCCGACCTGCATTTCGGTCTCGGCTACCTGCACTGGAAATCCCATCAATATGATGATGCGAGGGGCGACTTCGAAAACGAACTATCCATTGATCCTAATAATCCCCAGGCGTTGGCTTATTTGGGCGATATTGAAATGAAGGAAAATAATTTCGACAAGGCGCTGACGCTTCTCAAAAAAGCGGAGGAGACAAGAAGCGACATTCGCATCGCCTACATTGATATGGGAGCGATCCTCACGGAGCAGAAACATTATTCCGAGGCGATAACCGCGTTGCAGCGCGCGGAAAAGTTGGACCCCTCGCAACCTGACGCACATTTCCGGCTTGGACGGGTGTATCAGGCCATAGGAAACAAAACGGCGTCTCAAAAAGAATTTGCAAGAGTACGTGAGCTGCATGAAAAAGCGGATGAGAGTGTAACTGCGAAAATGCCAGGTTCCCCGCCACCGGTAAAGCCCTGAAACACATCCGACTGTTTTCCCATACGATAAGAGTTTGCCGGAGTCCCCAATCTCGACGCGCCGTCCTTCTGGTGTCACCGGTGCAGCTGCGACGTTTCTCTTCGCGGGTACTTATCTCATTGTTCTCGGTGGATTGATGTTCGTTTGGCAGGGAGCCGTTTCCATGACGATGGGCTCTCCATTGCTGAACGGATTGGAGCTCGCGGGCCCGTACATGTTCCTGCTGATGGGCGCAGTCGGTGTAGCAATCGGATTCGGGCTTCTCAAACTAAACGATTGGGCCCGGCGGGCGGCGATTGTTGCTGCTTTGCTCGGAATAGTGATGTTAATTCCTAGTGTTTCAGCTGCGGCAGTGGATTTTCGTCCCGGATTGCTTTGGAGTGGACTGGGAATGGTGGTCAGGGTCGTGATTGTCTGGTACCTGTATCAGACTCCCGTGAATGAGGCATTTGAAAAGAAGCCGAGCCGAACCTGATAAGTTTTTACTCGCAAGAAAACATTCGAGCAACACTGGAACTGACGGACGAGGGCGTCCGTCTCTACATTGAACCGATGGGTGTCGTTGGTTCGCTCTCGCGGGCGAGGGCACCCGCGCCACACCAAACTAGCCTCGATTTTTCTTGATGGCCTTAGTGCCACCGTCTTTTACGCTTTTCCCTCTCAGCCCACTCGCTGCAATCGCACGGCTGCGGTCGCGAAGCTTCTCCAAAATCTTGATCTTCTCGTCGAAACTGAGAGATCTCATGCGCGCCTTCAGTTTCGGTTTGCTCATGAATTCCCAGCCAGGTATTTCTGCTCAAACTGCTTCCACTTCGAGGTTAGCCCATGACGTGCCAGAATAATTTGGAGCTTCCTTCCATCAATTGCGTCGTGCTCAACAAATTGCAGAACCCGGTTATGATCCTTTGCCCGTCCTGTCCGCAGCGCAATCGCGGCCAGGTGTTCAGGGGTCATGACCCGGGTGCTTACTCCCTCTAACTCTGTTGCAACAGCCTTCTCGATTGCCTCCATCTCAAGATCGCTGCCCGGCGGAAGGAACTGCACCGGCCAGCCATCCAGGACAATATATTCATCTTGCTCAACACCCCCATGTGCCTTCAGGTACGCATATACCGGAGCCAACGTCAGCAATCCGCCAGCACTCGGCAACATGACGAAAATGTCCAAGTCCACAGTTGCCGCAGGCTCGAGGTAGAAGGTCGCACCAACCGCTCCCCCAATGGCGTACTTACCGATCAGGCCGTCGGTTTGCATTTGGTTGATTGCTTCAAGCGTGGCCTTCACGGGTGTGTTCTCCCTTCCAGCATTGTGAACCAACCCATGCAGATGGCCAAGAGGCATCTTCAAGAAGAACGGGAGGCGGCAACATTCGCCACCTCCAATTTGAAGAATCGTCGAGCTGCGCTCGACTGGACGGACGAGGGCGTCCCGTCCCTACGTGTATGTTGCCTACTTAGGCAGCTTGGCTGGCGCTCTTTGGTTGTTTGCCTTCGATGCGGACGTCAATGTCTTTCTCATCGATGCCCTGAACTTCAATCTTTAGGGTGACGTTATGCTCGTCTTCGTATTGTTTTGCAATTTATTATTATGCACTCACATGCAGGATCAAGCACTTCAGATAGCTCGTTTCGGGCACTGTTGGCAAGATCGGATGGTCCCTGGCCTGTCCCCGGTTTTCCACGACATGAATAGTTCTGTGGACATCCTGGGAGGCCTGGGTAATAACTTCCAGGAAATCTGCGCGGCCAACGTGATGTGAACACGAGCAGGAAATTAGAATTCCCCCGGGACGCAACATTTTCAGGGCGCGAAGATTCAGTTCTTTATATCCGCGCAACGCGGTATCGAGTGTTCGCTTGCTCTTAGCGAACGCAGGAGGGTCCAGAACGATGGTGTCGTACTTTCTTCCACTGGTTGAATAATCTTTGAGCAGGTCGAAGGCGTTGGCCTCAATCCATTCGATCTCACGACTATTGAGTGCGGCGTTGCGGTCGGCCTGCTCCAGCGCGGGGCGGGAACTGTCCACACCCGTGACGCGGGAGCAATGCGCAGCCAAGTGCAAGGCAAACCCTCCCTGATAGCAGAAAACATCGAGCGCCTCGCCGCGTGCGTATCGCGCCGCCGCGGCATAATTTTCGCGCTGATCGAGGAATGCGCCGGTCTTTTGTCCTTCGAGGGCGTCGTAATGGAATCGAACGCCGTTCATCGAAATAACAGTGCCTGTTTTGTCTCCTTGAATCAGGCCGGAAGATTTGGCGGGAAGTTGTTCGAGTTCGAGAATGCGGGGCTCAACCCGCTCGGCAATCGCTGCCGGAGTCATCGAGTTAGTCAGCTCCGAAACGATTGTTTTGCGGGTTGATGCTGCGTCCATGGCCTGTGT
The DNA here is from genome assembly GCA_003169715.1 of Acidobacteriaceae bacterium. Classification (GTDB taxonomy): domain Bacteria; phylum Acidobacteriota; class Terriglobia; order Terriglobales; family Acidobacteriaceae; genus PALSA-188. Next base: position 10,128 of record PNAR01000429.1, read on the forward strand.
CAGCATCTGGAAGGAAAGGATGTCGTTATAGCGGTCCACGATGAGCCCCGGCAGGAAGTCGCCTTCGCTGAATACAATTCTGTAGGCATCCGTGTCACGAACGATTCGTTCGCGGTACGCGATTGCTGCTCGTATGCGGTCTCGCAGCAGCTTGGCGAGGTCAGAAACGGGTTCTGAAGAGATCATCCGTATGGCGATTTGGGAGGCGCTGCTGTAGAGGGCCGTCCCCAGAAATTTGCCGCGCTCATCGGTGACGCGTGCAAGCGTTCCGGGAAGAACTCCATCGGCGGCAACAACGTCGGAGCGGTAAACCCAAACATGCCCTGCCTTGAGACGGGCAGCACCACGGCTGGAAATTTTGAGGGTGATAGAGTCCGCGATATTCAAATCGGGTCTTTGAGGCATCGCTGATGTTAAACCAATCTGCGTCTGCTGACCTGTGCATGCCGCGTATAATGTACGCTGATTTTTGGTGACAAGTTCTCTTATGAAAAGCGCGCGCTTGGGATTTCTCCATTATCTTCTGGCTGCATTCTTAACCGCAATTCCCTTATTTGCTCAGCAACACGCATATCCGTTTCAAAATCCGAATCTGGCGGTGGAAGATCGCATCAACAACATCCTGTCGCTGATGACCTTGGATGAAAAGATCAAGGCATTGAGCACGAATCCTGATGTGCCGAGGCTGGGTATTCATGGGTCGGGACACGTAGAAGGACTGCACGGATTGGCTCTTGGTGGTCCGGGCGGATGGGCAGGTAGGGGGCTACAGCCATTTCCTACAACGCAATTTCCGCAATCCGTCGGCCTCGGGGAGACTTGGGACCCCGCGTTGCTTCGTCAGGCTGCGGCTGTCGAAGGATACGAAGCGCGATACATTTTTCAAAGCAACAAATTTAAGGTTATGCGCAATGGCGAACTTCGCCCGCGCGGCGGCATCGTAATTCGCGCGCCTAATTCGGATTTGGCTCGCGATCCGCGCTGGGGACGCAGCGAAGAGTCGTATGGCGAAGATCCTTATCTCACCGGGACGCTGGTCACCGCATTTGTTAAGGGACTGCAAGGGGACGATCCGAAGTATTGGCTCACGGCATCCTTGCTGAAGCATTTTCTCGCCAACAGCAACGAAAATGGTCGGGGCGGATCTTCCTCCGATTTTGATGAACGGCTATTGCGCGAATATTACGCTGTCCCATTCCGCATGGGCATTGTCAATGGCGGAGCTCGCGCCTACATGACCGCGTATAACGCGTGGAACGGCATCCCCATGGCCGTCCAGCCGATTTTGCGCGACATGACCATGCATGAATGGGGATTCAACGGAATTATCTGCACCGACGCCGGGGCCCTGACCAACATGGTGACGCAGCACAAATATTACCCTGACATTGCGCAGGCCACCGCCGGAGCTATTCATGCCGGAATCAATCAATTTCTCGACCGCTATCAGGACGGTCTTCACGACGCCATCAAACAAAAGCTGGTGAATGAATCTGAAATTGATGAGAATCTGCGAGGCGTTTACCGGGTCATGATTCATCTGGGGTTGCTGGACCCGCCGCAGATAGTTCCCTACAGCACCATCAAAGGCGACACCGAACCTTGGGACAATCAGCAGCATAAGGATCTGGTACGGAAGGTCACGCAGGAATCCATCGTGCTCTTGAAGAACTCAAATCACTTTTTACCGCTGGATAAAGCAAAGCTGAAATCGGTCGCGGTAATTGGTCCTTACGCAAATCAGGTTTTGCTCGATTGGTACAGCGGTACCCCTCCATACGCGATCAGCCCGCCCGATGGCATCAAGAACAAATTAGGAAGCAGCGTGACCGTCAACTACGCGCCTACCAATGATAACGACGAAGCCGTAAACCTTGCGCGCACGGCGGATATTGCGATCGTTGTCGTGGGAAATCATCCGACATGCAATGCCGGCTGGGCCAAGTGCCCGCTGCCGAGCGATGGCAAAGAGGCGATTGATCGCACATCTATCACGCTCGAACAAGAAGAACTGGTGAAGCAGGTTTACGCGGTGAATCCGCGCACGGTTGTGGTTCTTATTTCCAGTTTTCCCTTCGCGATTCAATGGACAAAAGATAATGTGCCGGCAATTGTTCACATGGCCCATGACAGCCAGGAAGAGGGAAACGCGCTGGCTGACGTTCTTTTTGGCGACTACAATCCCGGAGGCAGGCTTGTGGTCACGTGGCCGCGATCGCTGGGTCAGCTTCCTCCGATGATGGATTACAACCTCCGCGATGGTAGAACGTACATGTATTTCAAAGGCGAGCCGCTGTATCCGTTCGGCTACGGTTTGAGTTATACGACGTTTGATTATTCGAATCTTAAGACAAGTTCATCCAAGCTCAGGGGTGCCGGAGAAGTCGCAATCTCGGTTGACGTTCGCAATTCAGGAAGCATGGCGGGCGACGAAGTGGTTCAGATGTACCTGAAGCACATTGGCTCGAAGGTTGACCGGCCGCTCGAAGAACTAAAGGGATTTGAGCGGATTACGCTTCTTCCGAAGGAAGCTAAGACGGTTCGCTTCACTCTGAAAAGCAGCGATATCGCCTATTGGGATGCCGACCAAGGGAGTTTTGTAACCGAGCCCGACCATTTAGAAATCAGAGTGGGTGGCTCGTCCGCTGACATTCGCTTGAAAACGCAGTTGGAGGTCACGCCATAAAAAGATTGGTTGCCCCCCAGGGATTCGAACCCCGATAGGCAGATCCAGAATCTGCTGTCCTACCATTGAACGAGGGGGCAACAAGGCGCGGCTAAAACGGAAGCTCTTCCGCATCCTGATTTTATGGGCGCGGCGAGTTGCGGTCAACAATGTCTTAAGCCGCGGAGCAGTCGTTGTGGGGGGCGAGCTTTGATGGGGCGCGGCGAAGGCGGTGACTCTTCAAAAGCTAATCCCCACTGCCGAGTCCTACGACTCTTTTTGCTTCACCCGGACCACAGTAATTTTTGAAAAACCTTCTTCGAACGTCGGGGGTTTCTGTTTTGCGGCCATCCGCCGCATCACATCTTCCGAGACGACACGCTCGCGTTTCCGGTTCCGCTCCAGGCACACTTCCAGCGGGACATCAAAAAAGACTGCCTGGACTTCATAGCCGTAGTCTTGGGCGAGCTTGATCCATCCCCGGCGGTCGTGCGAGGTGAGGTTGGTCGCGTCCACGTAGTTCAGGGGACGGCGGGCAATCAGTCGCGCTTTCAGCATGGAACGCAAGTTTGAAAACACTAAATCCTGAAATCGCTGCTCAGTGGGATCATCAAATAACAGGGCACGCAGCAAATCACTCGAAAGCGGAGCGATGTTGTGGCGCTTGAACCAGGAGCTTTTCCCGGATCCGGGCAGTCCAATCGCGAGGACTACAACGCCTTTCGGAACCCGGGGAGTCGAAGCAGACTGTACGGTCGTGTCGTTCCCCGAAAGTGGTGCTCCACCCTCGATCGCGCTGCCCGCCAGAGGTTCCGACGGCGAAGCCAGCGGTGCCCTGGGTGAATTTGACCGGGGCCCGCTGCGTCCGCGGCCGCCTCTTCCCCGCCGACGGCGGGGAGGTCGGGAGGCAATATTAGGATCCCGCGGTCGCGCAGTGCTCGGTTGTTGATTCGAATCCCCCGTCTCTCCCGCCTGGGCTTCTCGTGAGGCCGCTTCCATCGGAGGCGGTGTCGTTGCGCGAGAGGGCAGTCTCTCCGGGCCGTGAGCGTCTTCTCGATTGTCTTGAGGGGGTTGCTTCGACGATGCCGGTGCCTCGCCGTCAAAATAAGCGGGTTGTAAGGGAGCCTGCTCAGGCTGCGCCTTATCGTCCTGGGGTGATTTCTTGCGGCGCGTAATGCGCTCGCGCATCCATTTACGCATGTCTGGCTTGTAACATATTCACGTATCTGTGGGCAATTGGCACTGGGCTTGAGGTACCAAGACCGACAGCTTAGGACAATAGAATGACACTGCTAGAGTCGGCTTACCAGGACGTACAACAGATTTGCCGCTTTATGGGTTGAAAAAAATGGGCTGGGCAGAAGAACATCATCCTTCCCAAGCCCGGCGCGGCTAGTTTCGGCCATTCTTTCTGGCCTGTTGTTGGATTCAATAACAGCACGCCATTCTTCGGATCGCGTTGAACTCGAACATTTGAGTGATATGGCTGTGAAATATTTACTGGCGTTCTCCCGGCGAGATTGATACTTTAGCCATGCTCTGAGCAAACGTTTTCTTGATGGATTCCGGTGGCCCGACGCGCTGCTTAGACGCTAAGCACAAGGACTTTATGACTCGTCACGGCAAAGGTAAGCCTGAACGACACGAAGGCCCCATCCTGCACGGCAGTTAGTGACACGGAGAGACATCATGCTGCGGTGGCGAATCGCGATACTGGTTAGCGCGGCGATTGCCATCAGCTACCTTGATCGGCAGACTTTGCCGGTCGCGATAAAAGCGATCGGTCGAGACATTCCGCTCACCAACCAGCAGTTTTCTTATCTGCAATCTGCTTTTTTGTTTTCTTATGCGTTTATGTACGCGGGAGGCGGCAAATTAGTTGACGCGTTGGGCACGCGGCGCGGTTTTACTTTGATCATGTTGTTTTGGTCTCTGGCCTGCTTCAGCCACGGGTTTGCTGCGAGCTTTGCTATGTTAATGGTCAGCCGATTTCTGCTCGGGATGGGCGAAGGCGGCGGATTCCCTGCCGCAACGCGAGTAGTCGCCGAATGGTTTCCTGTTCATGAGAGTGCCACGGCTATGGGGATTATCAATGCCGGTACTGCTGTTGGCGCAGTTGCCGCTCCTCCACTGATTGCCATCATTTTGATCTATGCGAATTGGCGATGGATCTTTTTCCTTACCGCTGCAATTGGTTTGCTTTGGACTCTATGGTGGAGAATGGCATACTTTTCGCCGGAGAAACATCCAAACCTCAGCGTTGCAGAACGTGTGACTTTACAATCTGTCATGGAGATCCCCTTTAGGGAGCCGAAACTTCCATGGCCGAGATTGCTTCTTGTTCGCGAGGCGTGGGGGTTGATCATTGCAAAGTTTCTGAGCGATGCAGCATGGTATTTCTATCTTTTCTGGTTGCCAAAATATCTTTACGATGCGCGTGGGTTTGATATCAAGAGTGTAGGCAGGCTGGCATGGATTCCATATGCAGCGGCCGGTATCGGCTGCCTGGTTGGCGGAAGGTTCTCCAGCTATCTGGTTCAGCGGAATTTTTCCTTGGGCGCCGCCAGGAAAATTGCGCTCGCAGCAAGTGCCGTGTTGATGCCGTTCATCTTATTTGTTCCATATGTGAGGATTTCATGGGCCCTCGCCATTTTCAGCCTGGCATATTTCGGACAGCAATCCTGGTCAACGCTGGTGATGGTTCTTCCGGCGGATTTATTTCCCCGAAACGTCGTCGGCGCAGTAGCAGGTCTGGTTGGCTTCGGCGGGGCCATGGGCGGCATTGTTTTTGGACAATTGGTAGGCTACTTGCTCGACCATGGATTCGGTTATGGCATCGTATTCACGTTGGCGGGGACATTCCATATTATTGGTCTGCTGGTAATTCTCATCACGATTCCGGTGGTTGGACCTCTGCTCATCCCACCGAGACTGCTCCCTGAGGAAGCGATTTGAAGATTAAGGAGATCCGCACGCGAGTCGTCGAGTGGCGTGGGAAGACCGCCCCCTTGCCTCAGCATTTTTGTACAAACCCGATGGACCTGCTGGCGCTTCCGCAGTCATCCATGCGGACGTTTACCTTTCACGGCTGGCTCATAGTGGAGATCTTTACCGACGACGGTCACGTGGGCATAGGCAATGCGGCACTTGCGCCACAGGTGACGAAACAAGTGATTGATTCTTACCTGAAGCCACTCCTGATCGGAACTGACCCGTGGGATAGCGAATTTCTGTGGCAGCACATGTATCGAAAGACGATAGCGTTCGGCCGTAAAGGCATTGGCATGGCCGCAATCAGCGCCCTGGATATTGCCCTCTGGGACATTCTCGGCAAATCGGCGAAACAGCCGGTTTATCGGTTGCTGGGGGGAAGGACCAAAGCTCGGATTCCCGTCTATGCCAGCCGGCTTTACAGCGTGGAGCTTGATGAACTAGCGTCGGAAGCGAAACGCTACAAAGATGAAGGATTCAAGGCCATGAAGCTGCGCTTCGGCTGGGGACCAGTTGATGGCGCCTCCGGCATGCAGCGCAACCTTAATCTTGTTCGCACCGTGCGCGAAGCTGTGGGTGACGATATTGACGTGATGGCCGACGCCTACATGGGATGGACCCTTGACTATGCAAAGCGGATGCTACCGCTGCTCGAGCCATTTCATTTGCGTTGGCTGGAGGAACCGGTCGTTCCCGACGACATCCACGGATACGCTGAATTGAAATCCTATGCAAGAGTTCCCATCGCGGGCGGCGAACACGAGTTCACTCTGTACGGCTTCCGCGACTTACTGGAAGCACGAGCGCTCGACTACATCCAGTTCGACACCAATCGCGTCGGCGGTATTACTCAGGCGCGTAAGATCGCCGCTCTCGCGGAGGCGCACTCTGTTCCCGTGATTCCCCACGCGGGCCAGATGCACAACTATCACGTAGTGATGGCGAGCTTAAATTCGCCCATGGCCGAATACTTCCCGGTCGTTGACGTTGAGGTTGGCAATGAGCTGTTCTGGTACATCTTCAACGGCGAGCCTAAGGCGAAAGACGGATTCATTGAGCTGGATGAAAATATTTCCGGTCTTGGAATAACCATCAATGAGAAAGCGCTGGAGAGCTTTGATGTCACCGGTTAAATCTCTGCATAATTTCACCCATGACGCGACTCATTCAAATTAAGAATGGCAATACTCGTCGAGTTGCGCTGGTCGAAGAACCGCACCTGCGTCTATTGCGCGAGTGTGATTCCATCTATGCGCTGGCACAAGCGGCCATTGCCGGAAACACCACGATCTCTGACGCTGCCCGGCAAAGAGTTACCGGAGACCGGCTTGATTATGATCCAATCTACGCGACTGAGTCGGAGTGGCAAATCCTTCCTCCGATTGATCATCCTGAGGATCCTGCTCGCTGCATGATTTCGGGAACCGGCCTCACACACTTGGGTAGCGCGAAGGATCGCCAGAGCATGCACGCCGCAGTCAGCGAGGAACTCACCGACAGCATGAAGATGTTCCGCTGGGGAGTCGAGGGAGGCCGCCCTGCTCCGGGGACAATTGGGACATCACCGGAGTGGTTCTATAAAGGCACCGGCACAATGCTACGCGCCTATAACGAACCACTCGATATTCCCTCGCATGCGGAAGACGGAGGGGAGGAAGGAGAGATCGCAGCCGTCTATCTGATCGCTCCCGACGGCCAGCCGCACCGCATAGGAATGGCTGCCGGCAACGAATTCTCAGATCACAGGTTCGAGAAGCGTAACTATCTCAATCTCGCCGGCTCGAAACTTCGAACCTGCGCGTTAGGGCCAGAACTGGTGACTGATTCGCGATTCCAGTCTGTGCCAGGTGAAGTTTCGATTCAACGTGCTGGTGTTGTTCTGTGGTCAAAAACGATTCGCACCGGGGAAGCTGAAATGTGCCACAGCTTGCAAAATATCGAACATCACCATTTCAAATTTGAAGCTCACAGACGACCCGGAGATGTGCATGTCCATTTCATGGGGGCCGACTGCCTGAGCTTCGGCGAGGGTATCGAACTCGCCGACGGAGACGTAGTGAAAATAAAGTTCGAAGGCTTCGGCCGTGCTCTGAGCAATCCGGTGAAAGTAACCAAAGCGAGCCCAATTCTGATTAGCGTCATTCCGATGGGGTAAAGGAAAATATGGCAAATCCGCGCGTTGCAATCTTAGGTCTCGGAATCATGGGCTCCGGCATGGCGGGCCGTGTGCTGGCTGCAAAATTCCCGCTAACCGTCTACAACCGAAATCCTGAAAAGGCGAAGCGGTTTGCGGATGCGGGCGCATTTGTCGCCGATTCGCCCCGCGAAGCCGCAGCACGATCCGAAATCGTGATCAGCATGGTCGCGGACGACACTTCGTCGCGGGCAATATGGTTTGGCGCCGAAGGCGCCCTTGCCGGCGCAAACAAAAATGCGGTGCTGATCGAATCAAGCACCCTCACCGTTGATTGGGTGAAAGAACTGGCAACAGCTGCGGCGGAACGAGGATGTGAACTGTTGGATGCCCCGGTCACAGGTACGAAGCCGCACGCGGCATCCGGCGAGCTTATTTTTTTGATCGGAGGATCGGAAAAAGCACTTGCCGTTGCCAAGCCAGTATTGTCCGTGATGAGCCGCGACATTCTCCATCTCGGACCAACCGGAAGTGGCGCGGCCATGAAGCTGATCAATAATTTTTTGGCTGGAGTGCAAGCAGCCTCCTTTGCCGAGGCCGTTGCCTTCATCAATGCTAGCGGCCTTAATCGTGACACCGCGATCTCCGTGCTCACTAATGGCGCTCCCGGCAGCCCGTTGGTCAAGACGGTAGCGGCACGGGCGAACGCAGGAGACTTTACCCCAAACTTCACGCTTCGTCTGATGGCTAAAGATATTGGATATGCTATTGAAGAAGGAAAGCGCCACGGAATTCAGTTGCAAACCGCAGCTTCAGCTCTCACAGTATTGAAACAGGCGGTCGCAATGGGTTACGGGGAGAAAGATTTTTCTGCCGTAATTAAAGCTATTTCTGAAAGCCATCCGTAACGTGTCCGTCGCACGCGCGGATCACCCGGCGAAACTTCAACAAGGTGTTCGTCATTCGAGAATTCGTTCTTCCTGCTTCTCGTCGAATACTGGGTCCAATGGATTGTACTTTGCGTCGGTGGCATAGGATAATTCTCAACGCTAACCAATTATTGTTTTAGACAGTCTAAGTTCTATTTAACTTCGAGAGGAGACACTTATGAAGAAGAGTATGGTTCTGATTGGCGTCACGCTGGTTCTCATCGCCTGCACTGTTGCTTTCGCGCAGGATAAGAGCAAGCGCCCTAGCCCGCCCGCTAACGCCCAATGCAAATTCTCAGACGGCAAGACCGTCACTATTGACTACTCCAGCCCTCGGATGAAGGGCCGCAAGATTTACGGCACCGAACAGGAAGGTGCGCTTGTGCCCTATGGAAAAGTGGACCGGACCGGAGCGAACGAGGCCACGACGTTTGTGACGACCTCAGAAGTAACTGTGGGCGGCAAAGATGTGCCCGCCGGCGATTACACTATTTTCACTGTTCCGAACCAGGACAAGTGGACATTGATCGTCAACAAAAAGACGGGAGAATGGGGAATTCCATACAAGTGGGAAGGCGATGAGTTATTGCGCACAGATATGACGGTTTCAAAGCCGTCATCCCCGGTTGAGAACTTCGCGATCTCGCTTCCGTCCACGGGCGATACGTGCACTCTGCATATCACTTGGGACGATAACGATGCCTCGGTAGATATCACAGAAAAGAAATAGCGGATAAACGCGGGGGCAGATGTTTCTCATCCGCCCCTCGTCCGCCTTGGAACGCAGGCTCCGCTTCCGATGGGCGAGCTACCGCTCGCCTGCCCGGACGAGGGCGTCCGGGCCTACGTGTTTCGTTATGACGGCGGCGCCGGTTTCCATCGGAGAACCGGCTTTCTAGCTGCGGCGGTTTCGTCGAGGCGGGATACGCGCGTGGTGTATGGCGCTTGCAGCACCATGTTCGGGTCCTCTTCGATTTCTTCTGCGATCGAGCGCATTGCTTCTAGGAACAGATCCAATTCTTCCCGCGACTCACTTTCGGTGGGTTCGATCATCAGCGCGCCCGGAACAATCAGGGGAAAGGCCGTGGTGTAAGGATGGAAGCCGTAATCAATCAGGCGCTTGGCGATGTCCAT
>PNAR01000391.1 GCA_003169715.1 Acidobacteriaceae bacterium
CTCCCATCCAGCGAAATGAGGACCGCTGACATCCCATTTCTCCCGCTTGCCGTCCGACGAAAGAATGAATGCGCCCTTCTTTGTTCCAACCAGGACTCGTACTTTGCTCATTTTTGTTCCTCTTTAGAAGTTTAGTTCGAACGTGCCATCCACCGCTGGACCTCCCTCGACTTGAAGGGTGGAAATCCACGCCCCTTAACTCTTCGGGAAATTCGGGTCCGCTTTAACCTCATTAATCTGCTTTGTGTGGCGCTCGCTGTGCGCTGCGATGAACAGCAGCCATTCATATGCGTCCAGCGGCTGCCCGATTGGACTATCGGCAACGTGCTCGCGCAGGTCGGAGGTTGATTTCAGGAACGCGATCGTCCTGGCGCGGCTCTTCAGAAAATGATCGAGGGTTTCGGACGGAGACCAGCGGCCCGTGGGCACGAGTTCAGGAGGCGCTTGTGCCTTGTGGCTGCGGTCTGGAATCATGGCCAGGACCATCGCATCAATTTTCGCCGTGTCCCGGTCCGTCGTTCGCGGGGGCGCCTTCATGATTTTCTCGGCGACGTTCTGCATGAGAAAATCTTCCGCCAGGGCGATGTGCTCGAGCGTCTCCGCCACCGACCACCGGTCCGGCGCAGGTTTGAATTTCATCTGAGCGTCGGAAAGTCCCTTGGTGGCTGCAACCACACCGTCGCGAGTCTGTTCGAGATATTGAACACCCTTTTCGCGGTCTGCCTGCGTGAGTGCCTGACTGAATGCGACGGTCCCCAAAAGCAGCAATGCGCAAAAATGCAGCGATACTTTTTTCATCGTGGTTTCTCCTGTGATTGAATTAAAAGCTGCCGGCGTTATCCGCAATTACCTCTTAGCCGTCTCCACAAACCCGTGATGCTTCACTGGATCTCGCTTGTATGCCTACTTTAAACGGTCAATGTCAATCTTGCTCATTTTGCAGCATCGCCTGCATGACTCGAACACCTGGCGCAGCTCATGAAACGCATTGTTGATTCTCCTATTAATTCGAATCACGCAGCTTTTTCGCAGTTGATCATCCACGGGATGCCGAATTTATCGGTAAGCATACCGAATCGAACGGCCCAGAAAGTTTCCTGGATTGGCATCTGCACGCTCGCACCTTCCGACAGGGACTTGAATATTCGTTCAGCCTTGGCCACATCTTTCAGCCCAATCGCAACCGAGAAACCTTCCGGTTTCTGATAGCGGCCAGGCGGCACGTCTGCGCCCATCAATACCTGATCTTCTATAACTAGCGTGGCATGCATAAGTTTGTTGCGAAATTCTGCGGGAACGTCTTTTGCTATGGGCGACCCCTCATAAGTAAACGTTCCTTCTATTTTGCCGTCAAGGCACTTCGCGTAAAAGTTGAATGCGGCCTCGCACTGACCATTGAAATTCAGGTAAGAAGTCAGTTTCATAACTCTCCTCTTTTAGACGATTGATTGAGAAATTCGCTTCGCGTGGGATTATGGAACATATAACTTGTGAATTGCAAGTGATATTTGCTAATGTAAAAGCATGGCGAAGAAAGGGAAAATAAAGCGACGATCCGAATGCCCACTGAATGCATCGGTCGAGATGTTGGGAGACCGCTGGTCTCTGCTAATCATCCGCGACATGATGCTACGCGGATTCCGAAGTTACAGCCAATTTCTGGAGTGCTACGAAGGAATTGCGACAAATATATTGGCGGATCGCCTACGGAAGCTGGCTGGTTATGGAATCATCGCGACCGAGCCAGACCCATCGGATGGACGAAGGCTGATTTACCTTTTGACGGCGAAAGGGATTGATCTGGCGCCAGTACTCACGGAGATGGTCCTATGGGCTGCCGCGCACGAGGAGACGGGAAACCAGGCGCTAGTGCGGCAGATGCGGGCGAACAAAGAGAAGGTCATAGCCGAAGTGCGAAAACGCTGGACCGGTCGCCATTCAATCCAACCCTAACGATGCTCGGAATAGCCCTAGAGCGCGTTTCTTCCCAGATCATCCCATCCACGGAAGCAACGCACTATACTCTTAGCGGGGAAATTCAATCATCACTCTAAACGACATCCGGGAAGCTCAAGAACGCCTTCGGGGCGTAACCGTCCGCACTCGTCTTGTTGAATCAGATATTCAGGACTTGGAAGGCAGGTCCCTCGACTTCGCTCGGGATGACAATTTCCTGGGTAGTGAAAAGAAGCGCGCACAGAATTCAGAAGAACGCTCGTCTCATACCTCTCGGAAATTATTTCTAAAGCCGGAAAATCAACAGCCCATTGGCGCTTTCAAACTTCGCGGAGCATACAACAAGATCGCGTCGTTGACCCAGGAAGAACGTGCCCGCGGAATGATCACTTACTCCAGCGGCAACCATGGCCAAGGCGTCGCATATGCGGCTCGGGCGCTCGGCGTGAAGGCCGTCATCGTGATGCCGAAAAATGCCCCGCCAATCAAGCTCGAGGCAACTGCGAGCCTGGGTGCGGAAATAGTCCTGGTAGGTCCGGGTAGCGCAGAGCGACAGGCGAGGGCAGAGGAACTGGCCGCTAGACACGGATACATTATTGTTCCACCATACAACGATGAAAAAATCATTGCCGGTCAGGGGACGATAGGGCTCGAGATATTGGAAGATATGCCGGATGTGGAAACAGTTCTGGTTCCAGTGGGAGGAGGCGGGATGATAAGCGGAGTGGCTGCCGCGATCAAACTGAGTGGATCGAAGGCAAGAGTGATCGGCGTGGAACCTGAGCTAGCCGCCGATGCGCAGGCCAGCTTCAGATCCGGGAAAATTGTGGAATTTGCGGCCGAGCAGGCCTCCAGCACCATAGCCGATGGACTACGCACCCAAAGCATCGGCGCCATCAACTTCGAGCACATTCGCAAGTACGTGGACGATATTGTGACCGTAAGCGAAAGCGAAATCCGGAAAGCGGTGCAACTGCTGGCGTCAAATACGGATACGGTGGCCGAACCGAGCGGCGCCGTGGCCGTGGCGGGATTTCTCTTTCGCGGCGATCAGATCCCGAAATCGAAGCTGAATGTCGCGGTAATCAGCGGAGGAAATATTGATCCGGCGATACTTCGAGAAATTATGGCATCAAACTCTTCAGGAGTAAGTCGGACAAGATGATGCGAGCTTTGATAAACCTTGCCGCTGTAACCATTCTTTTGGTTGGGTTGGCCTCAGCCGACGTGGTGCGCGGCGCTCCCATTCGAGTGGCTTCAATCTATCTTTCTCCAGATGCGACATCCACAAAGATGGGAGAACTTGACAGAGGGCGCGAGGTCATCATCCTTGAAACCAGCCGCGATTGGGTGCATGTAGAAGCCAACATGACGGAAGAAAAAACCATCACCGGCTGGATTGAGGAAAAATATATTGTCCAGTCGTCTACTGCGAACGGCGACAAAATCCTCTTTGGCGAAGCGGTGGATTCCGAGGATCAAGCCAGCCGAAGCCACGGGCGTAATGGCGCGGCTCAGGACGCCATGCGACTCTACTATGCGGTCGCTGAATATTTCCCAACTTCGCCTCTTGCGGGCGAGGCCATGTACCGTTCCGCGGACATTCGCTGGCAGATAGAAAAAGTTGACGTGATGTCGCGCCCGTCCGCCAAGGAGCAGGAATCATTTTTGCGTGAGGGCATGCAAGAAAAGTACATGAAAGAAGTTATCAAAAAGTTTTCCGGCACGAAGTGGGCTGACATGGCAGCCTTTCAATTGATTGACAACAAGCTGTGCGGCGATTGGCAGGCAATGTCGAAGTGTCCGCAGAAGGAAGCGGAGATTTACGAAAAGTATGCGAGCGAACATCCTGAATCCCCGAATACGCCGGAGGCGATGTACGATGCGGCTTACCGCTGGTCGGCCTTGATCGAAATTTACAAGACCGAGGGCGAGGCTAAAAAATCGGAGCAGTCCAAGGCCAAGGCTTTGGCCGCCGGGCAAGGAGTCGCAACGAAGTATCCGCAGACCGACTGGGGCGCGCGCGGACAGAGGCTCTTGTATTACGTCCAGCAGGGGATTCCGACGTATGGCAATGCGGATTAGGCTGGTCGCAGTGAGCGAGAGGCCCGAATCTAATGAGCTAGCAATGTTGCCTCTAATTTTCTGCAATACTTCTCTTCGGTAATCCCGTGAATTATCGTGCAGCCTATTCAGAACCGACCAGTTCTTCATTCCATTCGCAGAGGTGATTGATTGCCTATTTATCAAGCCATTGTACTGGCCATCATTCAGGGCGTGGCGGAATTCATTCCGGTATCTAGTTCGGGACATTTGATTATCGTGCGTCGGTTGTTGGGATGGAATGAGCTTTCACCGGCCCATGAACTCACTTTCGACGTCGCACTGCACTTTGGGACGTTGATTTCCGTGTTGCTTTATTTTCGTCGAACGTGGTTTCAAATTATCCGGGCGGCATTTGGCGGGAAAGTAGTTCGCTTCTCGGAAACCGGCGATTCGCTGACTGATTTGACTTTAGAGGAGCAACGGAAAGAACGCAGGCTGCTTTGGTTTCTAGCTATCGCAACAATCCCAGGCGGCATTGCCGGCAAGTTGCTCGAACACTCTGCGGAAGATTACTTTCGCGAACATATTTATCTGATTGCCGGGGCGCTGATCGCAGTCGCATTGTTCATGTGGTGGGGCGAAAAAGTGGACAAACTCACAAAGCCGCTCACCAAAATAAATTTTTCTGACGCCATCTTTGTAGGCTGCGCCCAGGCTTTTGCGCTGATACCCGGCGTTTCCCGATCTGGCTCAACAATCACGGCAGGTCTGTTCCGCAATATGACGCGAGAAGCCGCAGTGCGCTTTAGCTTTCTATTGTCCACGCCGCTGATTGCGGGGGCGGTAGTGCTAAAAGGCTACGAAATGAGGAAGGAAGGCTTGCCAGCTGGCATGCACGCTCCTTTTATCGTGGGAGTGCTGGTCTCGGCAATTGTTGGATACGCGGCAATAGCGTGGCTGATTCGCTATCTGCAAAATAATACCCTCAAGCTTTTTATTATTTATCGAATCCTGCTCGGCATCGTGGTCATGGCACTGGCGTATTTCTGGCATTTGCAATAATGAGGTTTGACCGGAAGAGGGCATATTGGACGGGCGAGGACGCCCGTCTCTCCATCGCTACATACTGCCCCCGAAGCCTACTTGATACTCTTCGTTCAACTGCGGCATTGTAGGGCGACCGGGTTCTTGGCATAATTGAAAGGCTCTGGCGTAGGTCAGGCATCGTGGGCTTTTGCCTGCGTGCGCGAAATACGCTGAATGAAAGTTTTTCCTCGGATTTTCGCACCCACCAACAACCGACGGCTCAATGAGCTGATCGGGTTCTTGTTGTGTGTCTCCGCGCTCCTCTTATTCCTTGCGCTAGCGTCGTATTCTGCTTTGGATCCCTCGTTGAACAGTGCCTCGGTTCTTACCGGCTCGCGGGCGGCGAGGAACTGGATCGGTGTGGTCGGTGCCCTTGTCTCCGACTTGATCTTGCAGTCTTTAGGCATCGGGGCGTTTTTGATTCCCTTATTTGCCTGGGTCTTGGGG
Organism: Acidobacteriaceae bacterium; assembly: GCA_003169715.1. Lineage (GTDB taxonomy): Bacteria > Acidobacteriota > Terriglobia > Terriglobales > Acidobacteriaceae > PALSA-188. Next base: position 5,536 of record PNAR01000391.1, read on the forward strand.
GTGCGGTGGTTTCGCTCCCGGAAAGTGCCATCCCCGGTCGCGAAGCTTCTGGGCGGAATCTGGCTGTTGATGTTCGTGCCGGCGCTGCTGGCATTGTTCCCGGGACACGTACGCTGGATGGGAGTAATTCCCATTGAAGGTATCTTTGGAAGAATCCTGGGCGACTTCCTTATTCATTACTTCAATTTGGCTGGCGCTTACATTGTGTGTGCGAGCTTCCTGGCGGTTGCGCTCTATCTCTCGACTGCGTTTTCTTTTTCGGCCTTGCAGACCTGGGCGCCTACACGGTTCGCTTTTGTAATTGCGCTTTGGAATCGCTGGAAAGATTGGAGTGACTCACGAACAAAGAAACGAATGCAGATGGAGTTAGAGAAGCGCCGGGCTACGCCAAAACCGGTGATCACGGCGAGATTGATTCCGGCTTCTGCGGAGAGGCCGACGGCCAGCCATCAGCGGATGTCCGAGCCGGTACGAACCGGGATTGACAGGACATTCGCGGAGGAAGTGCCAGCGCTTGCTTCCGCAACCGCAAGACCTGAATTTGCGCCGGAAGTCACCGAGCGCGCGGACAGCGGTCAGAAAGCCAAAACAACAATGCCGCGCATTGCTGGAGGATTCAAATTACCGCCAAGCTCGTTGCTTCATCGTCCCGACGAGCAACAAGCGATTGATTCAGAGGAGTTGAAGCTACTCGCACAAGTTCTCACGTCAAAATATGCGGAGTTTGAGGTCCACGGACAGATCACGCAGATCAATCCCGGACCGGTGGTCACGACATTCGAGTTCAAACCTGAAGCGGGGATCAAATATAGCCGCATCACGAACCTCACCGACGATCTCTGTCTGGCGTTGAAAGCGGAAAGCATCCTCATCGAGCGAATGGCGGGGAAGTCAACTGTTGGGATTCAGGTTCCGAACCGTGATCGCGAAATTATCTGGCTGCGCGAGAACATCGAGTCGCAGGAATTCATCGGGACGAAATCGAAGCTGACGCTGGCGCTCGGCAAAGACATCAATGGGCGCATCGTAACCGCCGACCTCGCTGGCATGCCGCATCTTCTCATTGCAGGTTCAACTGGCGCGGGCAAGAGCGTGGCTATCAACGCCATGATCATGTCTATCTTGTATAAGGCAACGCCCGACCAGGTGCGGCTGATTCTGGTTGACCCGAAGCGGCTTGAGCTGGGAAATTACGAGGGCGTTCCGCATTTATTCACGCCGATTATTACGGAGCCGAAGTTGGCAGCAAACGCGCTGCGAAACGCTGTTCGCGAGATGGAACGGCGGCTGAAACTGCTTGCCGAAAAGGGCGTCCGCAATATCGAACAGTACAACAAACTCTTTGACGAGGATGGAACTCCCAGCCTGTTCGGCGATTCCGATGAAGACCGCCCCCTGCCGTTTATCGTGATCATTATTGACGAATTGGCCGACCTCATGATGCTGGATTCGGGCAATGTAGAAGAATCGGTTACGCGCCTCGCGCAGATG
>PNAR01000465.1 GCA_003169715.1 Acidobacteriaceae bacterium
CACCAGAATGGATTGATCGGGCATACGATTAGTATCGGCAACTTTCCATCCCATCCAGAGTCCCTCAAGACTTTGCGGGCATACTCTGGCGGGAGCGGCTCGAAAGTCCATGCTGTATCGGTTCCCAGTTCCGTCGGAACTCCGAGTTTGCGGAGCGTAGTACGGGATTGTTCGTTGCGAGTAATGATGAAAGAATTCTTGCAATAGCGCGCGCACATTTTTTCCACCGACGGATCCATGTGGCCGGCTTCGGATCCGTAGCCCACCGAAAGCTTGTTCTGGGCCGCCGCTATGCCCAATGATCCGATGATCATGGTCGTGAGTGCGTTTGCAAACTTGCTCTTGAATGCCGATCCCTCGACAACAACTACGCCGTGATGTTTTGGGATTTCGCGCGCCAGAAATGGCGGAAATAAATCCGGCAGATAAACCTGTTGAGCGCCATTGAAATAGCCCTTGGTTAGCTTAAAGTCCTGGCTCATCACGCTGAATTCGACCTTATCCGCGCCTAAAATATGCCGCAGTTGACGCAGAGTTTCTTCGGGACGCACATCAGAGCCAGTATTGCGGGTGCCGTTGTACCCGGCGAACAACAACTTTAATTTTTCTCCCGGATGCCAGGGTTTGCCTTTGCCCATCATCCATCCCACTTTCGCACGTGCGATGGACGAACTCACCCATGCTTCGAGGATGGAATCCATCATGCGGCTGTCCCTCCAACCTTGGCGGGCCAGTCTTCGTACCGATACGAAAAATTTGCTTCGCGGCTGAACTTCAGAAGTGGATAACTGTATTGTGAGAATGGTACTGGTTTGCGTCCAAGTTCCGTGGTCACACGGGTGTTATCGAAAACCGTGTTCCAAACCAAATATGGTATGAAGACTTTCATCAATGACGCGCCATAGGCCACCGCTCCCTTTCGGTTCGACAGAAAGTCAACCGTCCGCGAGAATGGACGCTCCATCCACGGCATAAACATCGGACCGCGTTTGTTCTGTTCCGCCGCCAGTGTATTCGTCAATTCGCGAAACGTCTGCGAACCTGTTCCGGACGAAAGATGATAAGTGTCGTATCGCGGATTTTCTTTTTGATGCAGCGTGGCTATTGCGTCGGCTACGAAATCCACATTCACGATGTCAATCTTGTCACTGGGACGAAACGGCAGTACCGGCAGCCCGGCCAAAAATACAAAGGCCTTTACCATATCGAATTGTGTTGTTTCGGCGCGACGACTATCTCCCAGCACGATGCTCGGACGAAAAATCGTAATCGGCGTTTCCGGGAGCAATTGGCGAATCATGTGCTCGCAGAATTTCTTGGTTCGCGCATATGGATCGTAATCGGAACGCTCCCAATCAATCGAATTGTCTTCCTTCACGACCTCGTTGTTGCGTTTACCGGCCACAGCTACCGTGCTCACGTGGCTGAATCGGCGGAGCCCATGATAGTGATCAACCCGGGTAGCCAGTTGAAGCACTTCCAACGTGCCTCGCAAATTTACGTTCAGGCATGTTTTCTCAGATTTGCGATTTAGCGATGCGGCACAATGGATGACCGAGTCGGTCGTGTGGATCAAGCGGTCGTAATCATCCCGCGCTAAACCGAAATTCGGTCCGGTTAGATCGCCGCGAAATATCCTCACGCGAGTCTGCAAATGTTCGTAGAAGCGCGGAAAATCCATGTGCAACTGAACAGCATGCCACAGGCGCTGTTCCGCATCCTGCGTGTCGCGAGCCCGGATCAGAAGATTGAGAGACGCGCCGTGCTCGTCCAGCAGGTTCGCGGCAACGTGCGCGCCAATATATCCGGTGGAACCGGTCAGGAAAATCGCCACGATGCTCCGTCTGTTCCGGTCTTAACTTCGAACTTTGCCACTTCAGGCTGCATGGTGTTGGCCGCAATCCCGCCAGATATTGATTCAAATTGCAGTTGACGCGGTTGCCGCACTTCCAAAGGCCGCCCTTCGATTAAAGGATACGTCCACTTGCGCAGTGCCGGGATGTGAATATTGATCCAGTAATCCCACCAATCTATTGAGGACGTGTTGTATCCGAAATCATCCTTCTCCTCCGCCACAAGGGCATAGGAAAGTTTCTCGATGTTGTCCGCCACAAAATCCTGTTCGTTGAAAAGAATAAAGGGCTTGAACAACTCAATCAGCTTTTCTACTCTTTCTAGACTGCGCTCCGCCTTCGCCAAGGGTGCTTTACGCAATGGCAGGGGCGCCATGATCCGCTGAATGGATTTAATAATCGCCTTCTGCGCGGGTGCCGACATCCGCTCATATCTTTGCTTCGAAACCGGGATTGCATCGAACTTTAATCGCAACCAATACTCCAGCCCCTCCTGCGCCCGGTAATGTTTGCGATGTGCCAGAGAGGTTAGCTCAATTGAACGCCGCATATCGCAGGGATTCGTGACTGAAGTCGCCAGTTGGTAAACCGTGTCATGACGGCGCTCGACGATGGCAGCCGCAATCAGCGTCATGCCCTGGCATATCGAATCTACGGGAATGATGTCCAGCCGCTTACGCTCATTAGTTGGCAGTTGCCGGAAGTAAGTTCCCAACAGATACGAAAGAGACGCGGAAGTATTGATCCCTTCATTCCATCCCACAAAAGGTTTCTCGATCGAGGTTTCCACGATCGCTGGACGTACGAGCGCGACCGGCAGGCCAGCGCCAAACTTGAAGATCAGCGATTCTGCCAAACTTTTTGTCAGCGTATAAGTGTTTGGCCAGCCCAACTCATTCGCGCGCGTGGTTCCGGCGTCGGTCAGATAGTTCCGCAGCCAACGCACGCGGTTTTTGCGGATCTGGTTTTCCAAGGCCGCGCCATGCAAATCCTTTGCAGCATGTTCTTTAACCAGGGCTTGTTTTCGAAGCGATTCCGTGACCTCCGCGCCTGACGCTTTGGCCTCAGCCGATTTCACGAATTCGTGCAGCGAACGCCATTCTTGCTCGGCATCAAAATTCTTGAGGTCAACCGGCGTGTAATTAGGACGTAAAGTCTCGGCGACTCTTCCATCCCTGGTTCCAGCGACATAGCAGGTGGAAAGATGCAGGAGTCCAGCATGGTCCGATTCGCGGACGAAGTCCAAAATATTGAGCGCCGCATCCACATTCGTGGACAGGGCATCCCGCAAGTCTGGATTAAAGTCCGTCAGGCCAGAACTGTTGATAACGATATCCAAATCCTTGCTCAGAATCTTTGCCAGATCGGGTGCGATTCCAAGCCCCGGCTGTGAGACGTCGCCTTCCACCACTTCCACATGTTCACTGATAAATCGCCCAAGATCAGGTCCATGCCGCCGAGCCAATGGATCGAATACAGGAGACTCTTCCACCAGCTTTTCAAACCTGTTTTGCGCGGGGTTCGATTTCTGGCGCCGGATCAATAGATAAATCTCTCCAATTTCCGGCAAATCCATCAGCGTATTCGCCAGCCATACCTTGCCGATAAAGCCGGTCACGCCAATCAGCATCACATTCTTTCGGGAAAGCGCTTTTCTAATCGAAAGTGGCCCGCCGGATTTCTCTCCGCTGAACCGGACAATTGGACGATCAATTTTGACAGGGGGCCGCGTGGCTGAAATCGCCGCAGAATTCAAAGCTGTAACTCTGGAAAGCCCAAGATCAGAAGCAAGTTGCTCAGGCTCGCGCTTGCCATCCGACCCTGCCCCGGTGATCCGTGCAAATACGCCGCGTGGACGTACCACGGGACCCAGTAGCCGCCCAGTAGCGATGCCATCGCGAAATTCCATCCTGTTCGCGATCACTTGATTCACTTCGAGGTAAGCCGCCAGTGGCCGCATGACAACGTCCAAGCCCTGGCTCACAAGCACCACCTCGGCTCCAGTTTTTAACAAGCTTTTAAGTTGTTGTACTCCCTCATGTTTTAGCGCTGGTTTCAACGCATACTTGAAGTATTCTTCTCCTAGTAATTCCAGCCTGTCCTGGCTCACTCCCCTCAGCACGGTATGGACCGTGCGCGTTGCAAACACTCTATTCGAGGCATACAGGAAAGGGCGCAACGCTGCCATCAGCAAAACCAGACCCCGCCGAATCCATCGCTCCGAGAATGTTTGGGCGTTCCATGTAAAGAACCCAATAGGGCGCACCGTCGTCAGTTCGAGCAAACTGCCTTCGACCCGCCAGTAAACTGGGTGGATCCTGTCCGATTTGTCCTTTATGTCTTCCAATGCGCCTTCCGTTTCGAGGGCTCAGAAACGGCTCCCTATTGTAAACAATTGGGACAAAAGGGCGAAGAGATAAGCAAGGACGGTGGTGGGTCGGTTTCAATCCAAACTCACTTCGTAACC
>PNAR01000284.1 GCA_003169715.1 Acidobacteriaceae bacterium
ACGGTTCACGAGGCGCTGGACTGCGTTCCGCTTGAGGACGGGCGATGTCGCGTCAACTACCATTGCAATTTTGGTTTCCCAGGCGGTTGGCGAGGTCGGCTCATGCGCGTTCTGCTCAGCCGCGGATTGAAGGAAGGCCCTGCTGATTCGCTCTTGCGGTTCAAACGTGCCGCCGAACAAATCGCTGATCTTGCGTCTCGTTAGGTCTATGCCTCCACCACTTGAGCGAAGATTTTCATGGCGCGGTGTTCTTTTGATCGCTTTCTCGTTCGCATTGATCGGCTTGGCTGTTTTATTTCGCAAGCATGATGCTCCGCCCGGAACGACACGCTGGCTTCCGACTCAGGGCGAGCTGAAGCTGCTTTCAGCGGTGGTCGTCACAGGCGTGCCGGCGGTAGTCGCTGCATTCCTCGGCAGTTGGTGCGGCTACTTGCGCTTGGCATTCCGTTTTCGCAAACTGGCCAAGACGGATGACCATTACCGCTCTCAAGTCAAAGAACTAACACGGTGAAAATCTAACCAACCGCTGGCCGTCTTGATGCGTAGCTTTTATATTATATCAACACTTTCAGTGCAGTTTTGGCTCGCATCCGCCAGCGGGCGCTGATCTATTCTCGGTAGGCCGTTTAAAGGACTGCCGTTCCGATGACATCAACTCAATAAAGGAGGATACCGATGAAATACATGATCAGCTGGTTCGAACGTCCGCAAGGATCGCCTACGGAATACGAGAATGCCCAGAAGCGGATACTGGAGGTTTTCACTCAATGGAAGGCACCCGCCGATTTCAAGATCGAGTTGTTCGTAGTGCGAGTGGGCGAGTGGGGCGGGCATATGCTGGTGGACTGCGACGATCCGGCTATCGTTCACAAGGTATGCTCGACCTTCCCTGCTTTTGAATTCCAGGCACGACCCGTGATTGCCGTCGAGGACGCTGTCCGGGTCGAACTAGAAGCGATTGCCTGGCGCGATGGACTCAAACACAAGTGAGATTCGAAAGGATCACATCGCATTCACGGAGTCCGCGAGAGATGTAATCACGATGAGATTGAAAGACGACGTGTGACCTAAACATGCGCTGCAGCGAACCCGGCCATCGGGCTCAGGTTGCAATCCACGCGTGCCGGGGACCGGGTCGCTGAGCTTGGGGTCGTTAGACCTCGCGCTGCGCCCATTTCTCTCCAGAACTTTGTTAGCGCTCTAAGCGAAGACAGTTTTTCCTTTGAGCCGATTGTCTGTTGTGGTTCTATGCATTGTGACCGTTTTAGCGACTCTTACAGCTATCGGCGTCTCTCTGGATGAATACGAATCGCCATCGGCCGGGAAGTTAATTTCTCTGCCGATTGCGTGCGCCGCGTATTCTCCGCTTGAGTATGCACTCCACAAGAGATTGAAATAAGTTGAATCAAGCCAAAATAAGCCGAATCAGCCTGAGAATGCGCGATTTGTGATGCACACTTCTGTCACAACTGTTGAAATAACTCCCGTCACGCACGGACATGTCGAACTGTGCGAGATCCAGGGGCGTCAACGGGCACATGTGAGGGGTTGGATCTTCCGTCCCGACGTCGTCGCCGAAACGGTTGATATAAGCTTGAACGGTGCTCCGTGGGTATCAGGCCTGCAACTTTTTGATCGGCCCGACGTCGAGACCTACTTCAAGCCGACGTTTGGCTCGTCTCCCGGATTGCTGCGGTCCGGTTTTGATGCAACGGCCCCGTTGCCTCCTGAGGGCGAAATGCGCCGCGGCAATACTATCGGAGTTGCTGTGTACGCCCAGAACGCCCGATGTCTCGGCACTTGGCAGAGCTACTACGCTCGTTATCCCGATCAGGAGCCAGTAATTGCCGATCCACCAGAACATCTAAAGGAACGCGTGGGCGGAATCCAAAATTTTGATGCTATTGGTGTGCAACTTGCGAGTCTTATCGTGACGTGCGTAGGGAAGTATAAAAGCATGCCTGAGGCCCACGCTATTCTGGATTGGGGGTGCGGCTGTGGAAGAGTGATCAAAGAAATGATGAAGTTCACCCCGCCGAATCGGCTCTTCGGATGCGACATCGATTCCGAGGCAATCAGCTGGAGCCAGAAAAACATTAATGGACCGGCGTTTTCTTGCGTGAATTCTTATCCCCCCACGCCTTACCGGTCAGGTACGTTCGATGTTGTTTACGGAATGTCAGTGATGACTCACTTAGACGAAAAGACGCAACTCTTGTGGCTTGAAGAATTGGCGCGAATAACCCGTTCTGAAGCGATTCTTGCGCTTTCAATCGTGGGAGAAGGCCTTCGAAGAACCAACATGCCTCCTTTTCTGGCGGCGGAATTCCAGAGAAGAGGCTTTGCAGCTTTTGTTCCAAATTATTCGGGAATGCTCGCGCCGTTCTCCGACGAGCATTACTATAAAGAGGCATACCACAGTCTAGAATACATAGCCAGAACATGGGGGCGCTTTTTTCATGTCCTGGAATGCTTTGAGACAAAGCACCAAGACATGGTCATTTTGAAAGCGAAGTAGCGGACTTCTCGCCTCAACGGGCCCCGCCGCCTGGAGCCACCACTTCGCAGTCGATCCCCAGTTGCTCTAAGCGCCGGGAAATGACGAACCGCACGGGCCCGTTTCATAGACCCAATGGAGTTCCACCCCCGGCTTGTTGAACATCGCGGGTTTGCCACCGGTCTGCGTCGCGTATTTGTAGGTCGGCTTATGGAAGCACGCGGTCCTTTTCTTCGTAATTTGGGCGGTACTCTTTTGGGCTTACCGGCGATTCCGTCTCGGAAGGATTTGGGAGTGACCTCCTTCGGTTCTGTGAACGTCGGCGATCTTGTAGTACCAACCGTTTAACCGGGACGATCCAGTTCCGAATACGCTTGGAATGGAGTAACGGATTACCAACGCAGACTTGCCCCGAACCCATTCGGGGCTAATCTTGTTTTGTCAGACCCCATTTACAATGCGTAAATCATCAATTGTTCTCGTTCTCGCCTTGCTCTTGTCCACACACGCAGAGGGCGCGAAGCCGATGTCGCCGAAAGAACTCGCGCAGTTCCTGGGCCCGGTGTCCCCGAAGGTGATCGAGTGGACAAAGACCATTGGATCTGATTTCGATGCCTATTCCGGCCGTGCGATGCCGCCATTGTCTGGGGCGGTGAATATCCATATCGGCGGTTGGCCACATTTCAAACCCAACGCCGCGAGCACCACCGTAACCGGTCGCCTGGGGATGTTTCCCGTGACGTGGCACAGGAAAGTGGCGCCGAACGGAACCATTAGTCAGGAGGGTGTGCTTAAGCTTTACGATTTGTGGAAGGTGGACATCTGGCTCGAAGCGAAGCGGCAAACAGACATTGAGGGGATTATCGCAATTGTCTCAAAGCTGCCGACTTTTACGAAGAAACCAATGCCCATTTCATCCCAATGAAACCTAACCCCTCTGTAGGTTGTCAAGGGTGGATGCGGATTTCGGCGTTCACCCGCTAGACGCTGGATAACGGCCGAAATTGTCGGCATGCCAGGATATCGGTTCGAAGTTGCCGGGATAATCACATGTTCGGCTACTAATCATTTCCCGCGATGGAAAAAAGGTCTGTTATGCGCGTCGCTGCCATCTACGATATCCATGGAAACCTCCCCGCAGTTGAAGCTGTCCTCCAGGATATTCGTCAAGCAGAGGTAGACCAAATTGTGGTCGGGGGTGATGTGCTTCCGGGCCCGATGCCGCGTGAGACGCTCACATGTTTACTGGACCTCAGTATTCCAGTCCAGTTTATCCAAGGCAACGGCGACCGTGAGGTGCTGGCACTGATGGCGGGCTCGGAAACAGGCGCCGTCCCGGAGCAGTTTCGAGAGGTCATGCGCTGGAACGCAGAGCAGCTTCATCCTGAGCACGAGCGATTGTTAGCTAGCTGGCCTAAAACAGTCCGTGTCGAGATTGATGGGGTAGGGGAGGTGCTGTTTTGCCACGCTACACCGCGAAGCGACACTGAGGTATTTACCCGCCTTACGCCTGAAGGCCGCCTTTTACCAATCTTCAAAGGACTCAACGCACAGGTAGTCGTCTGCGGTCATACCCACATGCAGTTTGACCGAACGATCGGAAAGGTTCGAGTGGTGAACGCTGGCAGCGTGGGAATGCCGTTCGGGGAACGAGGCGCCGGGTGGCTCGTACTTGGACCCGACGTTGAGCTTCGGCGTACCTCCTACGATTTCACGAAAGCTGCTGAGCGCATTCGAGACACGAATTATCCACAAGCTCAAAATTTTGCGGCGCATAACGTCCTGCAACCTCCCTCAGAGAAAGAAACACTTGAAGCATTTACCAAGGTTGAATTGAGATGAAAGCGTTGAAATTGTCGGCATGGGCACATGTTAGATGGCAAGTTGCCTTCAGCGCATCAGTATCGGATTTTCTCTTTCCGCGGTGCTGGCCGCAGCGCCCTCCATGATCATTGCGTATCAGCTTTCCCGCAGCGTTGCTGGATTTCTGCTGCCGTTTTTGTTTTTGGTGCTTTTGATTACCTTTGGTGGCGTGTTCGCTGCGGCATGCAATCGTGCCTCCTTGTTGCCGTCCCGCTCGATTCTTTGCTTCGCGTTGCCCTTTATCTAAGCGTGATTTTTCTGCAGCTCGTCGAGGCGAGAGTGCGAGTCGAACCCGCTCACAGCGCTCTGGCAGACTGCGGCCTTCCCACCTGGCTACCCCGGCCGCCCCTGGGCGACGAGCGCGACTCGACGATGTGACAGGAAATTAATCAAGCGCCTTTGCGTTCTCGGGTCTTCATCTTTGCATGACGCATAGCAAACTTGTTTTCCAGAGTCGCGATTGTCCTTCGGCCGGGCCGCAATTTTCCTCGTTTAATTTGCTGGATGAGTCGGCAATTCGTTGCTATGATTGGCCTTTCTCTCGCGAACAATCATAGGTAAAGGCAATGGCATCCGAGAAAGACTCTCCACGGCAAGGTGAGCGTGAAAAAGCGGCTGTAAGCCTTCATGCTGGACGCGCTAAAACCGGCGAGACGCTCCGCGACTCAGATTTGGCTTCTGAGCATCAAGCGGATTTAAACCGGGATTCTGAACGAGTAGAAGCAGATAAGGCGAAATTGCAAAGTCGAAGCGATTCAGACGCTTCTCGTGATCTGGGGAGAGCGGATATGGGAAGAAGCGGCGCAGAACGCCAGGCTGAAGGAGATGAAAGACTGCGCGTAGAAAGAGAAAATACGGACGAAGCAATCGACGCCGAACGACTCCGAACTGATGTCGCTACCAAAATGGGACGAACCCATCATCAGGCATCCGCCAAGTCGTCCGCGGAATTATTATCCCAGGAACAAGAGAGGCATCAAGAAACCAAAACGGCTCTTACTACAAGGGAAGAATTCCTTGCCATCGTAAGCCATGATTTAAGGAACCCTCTCAATAACATATCAATGGCAGCCCAGAATCTGTTAGAAGAGCCAAAGGATGTAAAAGAGCTCGCCTCGTCAATAAATAGAAGCGCTGGCGAAATGCTCGGGCTAATTCAAGATTTGCTGGACGTAGAAAGAATAGCCATTGGCAAATTGACACTGCACATCGAGCAGCATGACGTGCGCGAAATAATAGAACAAGCCGTAGGGCAACTACAGGGAGCCGCCGCGTCCAAAGGGGTAATCTTAGAGGCAGAACCTGAAGATGTGTGTGGCTACGTTGTCTGCGACCGAAGCCGCGTCATGCAGGTGTTGTCAAATCTGATTGGAAACGCCATTAAATTCACGCCGGCTGAAGGCGAAATTTGTGTAAGCTGCAAGAGAACCGGTCTTGAAGGCGAAAAGGTGCAAATTTCAGTCAGCGACACCGGGGAGGGAATCGCCCCAGAGAAGATTAACACCATCTTCGAGCGTTTCTCACAGATACATAACCAGGATCGTCGCGGTATAGGACTTGGACTATACATTGCGAAAATGATGGTCGAAGAACATCCNNGAGGGCAGCACGTTTCACTTCACCCTTCCCCTTAGTTCTGGTGCAATTTACGAAGCCAAGCCGGAGTAATGGCCTGGTGTCCGACGCCTAACGAGTCGATCCGGCCTTATATAACCATCTACAGACCTTCTGTCGGGGCTTGAGGTTGCGCTTGCCGAGAAGATCGTGGCGCATATGTTGGGCACATGCACCCAGGAGCCCCCAGTGTGGAATGTAAATCGTTATTCAGCTTTCACTTGTTCGGTATGTGCCTTCGATACCTGCGGGAGGCGGCCGAAAAGCGGGTTGCGTTCCTGTTGCTTTTTCTGGGCGTGGGGCTGGTGCAACCGTGCGGGGGCGCTTCCATTGGTTTTGAAAATACCGGGAGCGTCGTCACAAGACGCTCGGAACTACACCAGCCGTGGCTGCTCGACGTCTTGAGACCGCGTTTGCCGAACTTTCATGAGATTGGCTCACAGGGTTGACCCTGTCGATGTTTTGCTGATAGCGGTCCCGTTGCTAGTGTATTCACTCGCGTTTTTCGGTATCTTTGCGGTCTCCAAGATTCGAGAGCGTAAATGGCAGGCTTCGCACAGGAAGCGGTTAGACCAGCTTCGCGGCAAGCCGATGGATGCGGCGTAATCAGCGAATCTGCTCGGTTCCCATGCGGCATCGGCGTCAACGCCGGAAGATCTGCGCCGCAAGACGATGCGCGAAGTTCGAAGAGGCTTTTGCTGAATTAGGCCAGGAGGCTCAAGACGTGCTCTTTTACGGTGAAAACGGGATGAAAAAGCAGCAGGAACTCACGGACGGGCGTCATATCTCCTTGGAGCAGCGGGAAGATATCTCGGCTGGCTTGGAAGATTCGGCGACAGGACCGGTTTCGATGACGGCGGCTGCATCCGATAAAGAAGCAGTTTGTTATCAAGGCGAGATCGCGAGCGTGCTCGAGGACATGGGATGTGAGGTGAAAATTGATAACGCAAAGAGGAAGGCGCCGGCGCAGGAGAGACCGACGGGCGTTGAGATGACAATCAAGGAGGAGACGGTTCGGCCAGTTCATGCCTCTCGGATTGTCCGTGCATTTCGGCACGCCGGAGTCGTAATCGCAACGGCAGTAAATGCGACACGGCGGCAAAATGACACGCTTTACATCACGGTCGGACCGAAGGATGCGCCAGCCCTTGTTCCGCTGGCAATTCCAACAGCAGCCATGTGGCAATGGAAGTCCCTGGCTAAGCTCTGGTCGCGAAGTGGAAAATGAAGTTCGTGTTGGGCCTGCAGAAGCCTAAAGCGTGGTGGTTCTGCTAAGGAACCGGCACCAACCCTCAGGAAAGAGAATGCAGTGTTTGAAGCAGCCGTTGCGGAGCTAGGCCGCTAGTTTTCTGAATGTGACGCGAATACCAGGGTCCAGAATCGTTGCTGACCAGCCGTTTTGTTTCGCGAAACCCTGAATCAACTTTGCGCGTTCCTCGTGGTGCATCTTCTCGTTAGGCAAGATTGGTTCCAGTTCAATGTCAAAAGCGGTGTACGATTTGGCTATTTCCAAATAGGCACACACGCGCTGTGTTAACGTCTCCACACGCCAATTGTCGCCTATATCATCGAATAAAGGGGATTTATTTTGAATTACCATACTCAACCCGTACCAATACCTAGACGCTTTATATGACCATATATCAAACTCTGTCTTAATCTTAAACGGCCCCTTAAGGTGCTTGGTTCGTTGGTTTAGCGAGTCCGTGTAGCAGCGGTGAATTGGGGTGCAAGGGATGCAATGCATCTGATGAAGCGGACTCAAAGTTTATTAAGTCCGATGATTGAATATGACATATATCAAACTACTTTTCAGGCCGAAGATCGCAAACTGCCTAGGCCATTTCCACAATCAAGCGGGGCAGGGGACCGCCGGCGTCGATCTGATCTCCGGCGCGCCGGGCCGGCGGCTGACATCCCAGCGCTGATCTCGTCGACGGGGATGATTAGAAGTCTATTACTAGATCCTCTTCGCAAAAATCGAACCTTACGGCCTCGCCCACCGACTTGTCGGCGTACACCGCCTTGATGTACCACTTGCAACCCGATTTGTTGGTCGATTTATCCCAGTTCAGCTTCACGGTCTCCCCGACATCGACGCCTTTGCCGATATCGAACTTGA
>PNAR01000332.1 GCA_003169715.1 Acidobacteriaceae bacterium
GAAAATATCTATCGCTGCGTCAACATCGCACTCGTGAACGAACTGAAACTGCTGTCGCTACGCATGGGAATTGATATTTGGGAAGTAATTGCGGCCGCATCCACGAAGCCATTCGGATTCCATCCTTTTTATCCTGGCCCGGGGCTCGGCGGGCATTGTATTCCGGTTGATCCGTTTTACCTTTCATGGAAGGCCAAGCAATGGGACTTCCGGACCCGCTTCATCGAATTGGCTGGCGAGATCAATACCGCGATGCCTTACCATGTGTTGGATTCACTTGTAAAGGCGCTGAATCAGCACAAGAAAGCATTAAACGGCGCGCGCGTCCTGGTGCTGGGCATGGCATACAAGAAGGATATTGACGATCTTCGCGAATCCCCTGCTTTAACGATAATCGAACTATTACAAAAGGAGGGCGCGCAGGTTAGCTATAACGATCCTTACTTCCCGACCGTGGGAAAAGGACGCCACTACGATCTCCAAATGAAGTGCTCGCCGCTCGAGAACCTCGGTCAATATGACTGCGTGCTCATAGTAACGGACCATTCCGACTACGACTATGCGCGTATTGTGCAAGAATCGCAGCTCGTCGTGGACACGAGAAATGCTACCCGCGGAATAAAGAGCTCAAAAATTGTGCACTGCTAGAAATCTGCAGGAAACGCGAGAGGTCAGCTTTTTAGCTGGCCGGTTGCTGTTGCATGGCGGGGAAAGCCTGCTGATGTTGGTTGGACGGGTTTCTTGTTGTGGTCTGAAGCCAGCTTTTGAGCTTCCAGTATTTCATCTGTAGTAAGCAAGCCTGCCATTTTTCTTTTCCCCGTACTGATCGAATTCTGCATCTCGAGAACGCTTTTTTCGCAAATTAAATACCACATGTACGCTGCCTGTGGATCTTTCTTAGCTCCCCGGCCTTCTCCGTACATGGTTGCCAGCGACATTTGAGCTATTGGCATGCCTTGCTCTGCCGCTGTGCGCGAAGATGCGAAACTCGGCCCCTTCCCAGAGGTATTTCCGTCGGGTTGATCCAGCGGATTTTTTGCAACCGGGTGATTCAAGGTCAAAAATAGCAGCTCGATTCGGCTGGAGACCCCTAACTTATCGAATACCTTAAATAAGTAGTTCTTGATCGTGTGCTGGCTCAAACCCAAACGGGCCGCAATCTCACGGTTGCTGAGTCCCTCTGCCAGACTGAATACCACATCCAATTCTCGCTTCGAAAGCAGACTGAGACCATTGGAGTCGCCGATGCGCAACGTCGGAGATGCTGTGAGGGCTTCCAGCGCTATCACGACCTGTTCCGGATTAGCCCACACCTCTCCCGCATGAACTTTTCGAACACATTCCGGCAAAGTTTCAAGAGAGGCGTCGCGGCTAAACAAACCCTTGGCTCCCGCCCGAAATGCGCCAAGGATAATTTCTGGTTTTGACGAATCGAGAAGAATTATGCCTCGAATTTTGGGACGGACCAGCCGAATTTTTCGTAATGCTTCGACGCCGCCCAGGGGTTCGTCGGCCAAGCGGGAAGCGATGACTGCAATATCTACTCTATTGTTAAGCGCTGTTTCGATGAGTCCAGCCGAATCGGAAACGTGACTGAAGACTTCCAGTGCAGGGTTGCATCGTAGCGCGCTGGCAAGAAGTTCGGTATGGATGCGTGTTCCGTCCGCGACCAAGACCCGAATCCTTTGTTCCTGACTCCGACCGGTTTGCATTAAAGATCCCCCAGCAGCGGCGAAACTTTGCAATAACTAACGCATCGACAATTGATACAAAGTCTTAATTCTTTGGAGGAGGAACGACACGAAAAACACAGAAGTACAGTGCTGATTGTACCTTATCGCACTGTTCGACGCAATCTGCCTTGTTGAAGGGAGTTGCATTTGTACGCGAACGTGAGTGAACCTATAACGGACGGTCTAATCATGATCCGCCCCTGTCGAATTCCGTGGCATAGTGTGTTTATAACTCCCTGCATTTGCATTTAGTTAAGAGTAATGGTTAAAGCTATACAAATACATTGCAACTGAACTGATGAGGATTTACTGGGTAACGTGCCTCTAGGCCAAAGGTCCTGGAAGCCAGCAAACCAAAGTACTGGTCACCGGGGACGGTTACCGTCGAGGACGCGTACCTCTTGCAGGTTCTTGCACGTGTGATAGTGTAACCCTTGTTTACGGGCTTCCCCAAGTCCAGCTTGTAGTTCCTCCCCTGTCCGAGCGCATTCTACCGCGCATAATTTTGTCGCCAGTCTCCATCGGTCGAGTTGCGAATTGTGACTGACGGGGCGAAGCTACGAGCGGGGAACATGGACTTGTCCGCATAGCGTCAATGACGCCGGATCTTCAAGGACTGCGGTCTTCCAAATTCTGCTATAACACCCGCCTCCCAACGAATTCTGATGCTGCCTAACACCATCACAAAAGGATTAGTTTTACTAGTGAGCAGGGATCCTTCTGCGCTCTTCCCGAGATGGAATGGGGAGGGAAATCTGTGGCGAGTGGAACTTGCGGACAGCGGCTGGCAGGCTCTGGAGCGAGTGCAATCGAACGATAATCCCGATCTTATCCTGCTGGATCTTGGAGAGAACGCGGCGGATGGTTTGCACACGTTAAGGTGGCTGCGACGTATTCGTCCGGATATTCCTGTCGTTCTGTTGTCACGATCTGAAGACGTGCTGCAAAGAACTGAGGCGCTTCGACTGGGAGCGAAGGATTACCTGGTGAAACCAATCCAGGAAAGTAATTTGCGAGCGCTCATCGAGAGGCATACAGATCAGCCACAGAATCGGGCGGAGTTTGCGGTTTCAAGCGAAAACGTAGAACATATCGCGGAAGATATGGTTTTTGTGTCGGCAAGTCCGGCAATGCGAGAGTTGCGCGCGCAAGCGGACCTATTGTCGCAAATTGATGCTCCGCTGCTAATCGTGGGACAAAAAGACAGCGGAAAACAAGTTGCAGCTCGCCTGATTCACAATCTCTCCGTTCGCTCGGGGTTTCAGTTCCTCAGAGTGAACTGTTCGGCGCTGCCCGGGGATCTTCTGGAAAGCGAGCTTTTTGGCAAGGACCGCGCCGTTGTGGCAGGCCGCCCCAGTTCGCTTCCGGGCAAACTAGATCTTTGTCAGAAGGGCACCGTTTATTTCGACGAGATTACATCTCTGCCTCTTCCTTTGCAGGAGAAGGTCGTTCGCCTGCTTCAGGATAAGACGTTTTCGCGTGTCGGGGGCGACACCCCGGTCGAATCTGACTTTCGGGTTATTGCCGCGACCGAGGCAAACCTGGAAGAAGCGCTTGCTGAGGGGAAGCTTCGAGAAGACCTTTACTTTCGCTTGAGTGCTTTTACCGTGTATGTTCCGCCGTTAAGGCAGCGGAGGGAAGACATATCCCTGCTATTGGTCCAGTTCATGAGTCAGCTATCCCGCCATTACGATCTGCCGTCAAGAACTTTTTCCACCTCCGTCCTGGGTGCATGCCAGCGCTACTCATGGCCAGGTAATCTTAAGGAACTCGAAAATTTCGCAAAGCGGTTCTTAGTGGTGGGCGATGAGGAACTCGCATTAACTGAGTTGGAGCGCAAGTCGGCAGTCGCATCGGAACCGCCGCCCGCTTCGGCTAAGCTGGAGCTTGTACCCGATCTTTCCAGGTCGCCACTCGAACCAAAAGAAAATACGTTCGGGTTGAAGTCTCTAGTCCAAAGCATTAAAGGCGAAGCTGAAAGAAACGCGATTGTTACCGCGCTGGAGCAAACTCACTGGAATCGCAAGGCGGCGTCGAGGGTGTTACAGGTAAGCTACCGCACGCTGTTGTATAAAAT
>PNAR01000432.1 GCA_003169715.1 Acidobacteriaceae bacterium
CCAGGTCGCAGAACAGCACCGTCAGATGGCGCCGCTCGCCCGTCGGGACGTCGGTCGCTTCAGCTTTCACGCGAATCGGCGCGGCGGCGTCGAGTGGGGCGGCGCATTGCGCGCAGAATCTCGCCTCAGACGGATTCTCAAAGCCGCACTTCTGGCATAGGCGCGGGAAAGGAATTGCGCACTGAATGCAGAACTTGGCGCCCTCAGGATTTTCCGCTGAGCATTTCTGGCAGCGCATCGACCTACCACAAGACTAGCGACTTACCTTTCTCTATCACGCAACTTTGCTTAGCGATAACGCGATCTGGATGAGCGCCAGCGAGACCCCGGGCCGTGCCGCTGGTACCAATCATCCTTCATATGATCTCGACTTGAATACGACTCGCCCCTTGGCAATCGCTCTCCCATAGCCTTGCGCCTTGCGAGCAAAGTCCGTCCTTAACGATTTGGACGACGACGCTGGAACGGACTCCGGACCGTCCACGATGGACGCGGGCAACTATGGCTCGAGCGTGCAAGCGACGATATTAGCGGTCACCGCTTGGCCTGCACCGTATGCCCCATAGTCGCCACCGCCGCTTCCTGCCGCCGCCGTGGGTGGAAAAAACGACACATCAATCTGCCCCTGGGTTCCATCGGCGATGAACGTCGCCCCGATCTCGACGAAGGTCCCGTCTTTCGCCACCGTGGCGGTCCCGAATACCGGGCTGAGCCCTGCAACTCTACCCTTGAGCGTGACAACAGCCCCCTTCCCCTTGGGCAAAGTGCCCTTGAAGCGAAAGAATCCGAGATCGCCGCTAAACGGCCCGCCACTGAGTTGTATGCAGAAGTCTGCCCGCGCCGGCGTCGCCACGGCCAAGGCGAGAGCGGCGGTCGCTATAAACACGAAGAGCGCTGAACCCCACTTCGACCGCGCGCTGGCGCGCCGCGCAGTTTGGTGGTGCGTAAGTGCTGGATAAAGGTTCATGCCACTGTTGCCTCTAATCCCTATCTCGCGTCGCCGCTGAAATTGCGCCCGTGAAGCGAGCGCTCCATTTCCTTAACTACCAGCCGCCGTGAGGCTTCGGATCGATTTCTACAATTTCTGCGTGTCAATGAAATGCTGAAGCTGTACACCCGCGAATGGCACTCGGCATGACGTATCATATTTTGACGTTGCAGAGCTTGTAGCGCCCGCCCTTGAACCGTAGACGTACCGCCGCTCCCGCTCCGACGCCAGAAACGCCGCTGCGACCGGGTACGCGGCGATTCAGACTGATCGTTTGAGGTGGCGGGAAAGGGACGAATAAACCCTAGCTCGGAAAGAGCTTCTTTTGTGACGGAGAAGGAATTACGTCGAGGACTTCGATCACTTTGTATTCTGATCGAAGTCCTTTGTCGTTTCTGATTTGTATTGACCGACATACGTACACGCAGAACATCGCCCTTCGCAAAAGCAAACTCTCTGCGCTGCAACCTTTCCCAAAACGCTTCATCTTCGATGTCGGCGTTAAACCTTGCGTTTCCATCGGTAAATGTCCATTTGTACCGATCTTCAAACGACAATCGCACGATTTCAAAAGCGCCGATCCTCTCTTCGTCGTGCAGTAGCAGCGCACTACTATCCACCCAGACAGAGAGACCCCCAATAGGAACGTCATTCCTTGCAATTCGTTCAACAACAACGTTGTCGTGCTTTGCTTCAAGCTTGTCTATACCCGGTCGTCTCAGTGGTCTTACGATTCCGTCGAATGCCTTTCTGACGGCCGGTTCGCTAGTAACTTTGATGACCTCCGGACGCACCTCGATGCTTGAAGCGCCCCCATTGATTTGGATGATCACGTTGCCATTCTGAAGGGTCGTACCTGGAGCCGGTCGTCCTTTGGTGAGTTTAAAATATTGGATAACTCCGACTTCGCCAACATGGATGACGCCGATGATCGCGAGCAATTCAAAGGCGGATGTCGCATCATTCCCAAATAAGCTCTTTAGTGCGGCGAGTGTCTGGATGACTTCGAGCGTGATACCGAATGAACCCCGTTCGAATTCAGACCTGACGTTCACCGTGATCTCGGCTCTGTCGCCGTTGATGACGCGATTTGTTTCGCGGCATAAATCGCCAAAGGCGAGAAGAGCGGGCGCCAACTCGCGAACGTCCATCGATCCAGCTTGAACGGCTTCGCCGTCGTACACTATCTCAATTCGCGCTTCGCTCATGTTTCGCCCATGATGCAAGTGGAGATTATGTTAGGCTTGACACTCATGCTCTTAGTGGGCACGATTTACGTGACAGGCCGGTGCTTTAGCAATCTATCAGTCCGCGAATTCTCCGAATTCGGAACGAATCAGGCGGAGGTCTTGCAAAGTTCCTTTTGGCTCAAAGAACCCCATCCAAGAATATTTACTGTTTGGCACTCCAAGCGAAAAAACGTATTGCGTGAGGTGATATTTGGTTTCAAATACGGATTGGTAGTTGATGCAGATAATTGCCATCGGGCTGACTTTGCCTTTGATGAGAGTATGGGCAAGGGCGGCGCGAATGTCGGCGGGGTAAAATTCAGTGCCCTGTCCTGCCGAGACACGATCTCCAGGAAACAAAATATTCCCTACAAGTTGGTGCGGATCGTGGCCACAGAGAGGCTTCCGAGTCCTGTTGTTGAATTGAGAAATGTCAATTATTCGAATGTTGACGAGAGCGTTCAGAGCTACCGAATTCCCAGTATTTCTCAGTTCGCCATCGATGGTGATGAAGCCACCCTTATCATTAAAAGTCAGCGGATCGGTGATTTGGAGGGTAGTCAAGTCGAGGCTAACCCAAGGGCGTTCGGACAGTCTCAGTTGCTGCCGC
>PNAR01000135.1 GCA_003169715.1 Acidobacteriaceae bacterium
GTCCAACGAACGCTATAGTCGCCCTGGCTTATTACGCCAGTTGTGTAGGTCCATGCTTCGCCTGTTGGGTGTCCGATCGCATGTACATCCGCACCGACTCCTATATCGCTAGTGTCTCCGAGGCGAAGTGGGTTTATCGCCGGCGGAACTTCGGCGACCTTAACTAACGCGAGGTCGGCCACCTCATCGTACTTTACGACGTGGCCAAGTTTCATGTCGTCGCGGGTCGGCTCCTTTCCTTCAAGGGTCGGTTTGAACACTACCGCAACGGACGAATAGCCCCTTACGACATGATAAGCTGTGATCACTTCGCCGGATTTATCGATCAGCGAACCAGAACCGAGGCCGTCTTTTGTCAAAATAAGAACGACTGACGGTGATATGGCACGATAAATTTCTGCGTCTTTGGCGCTCCGCGTACTTGCACCAACTTCAGAGAACCGCTGTCGTGCAATTTTTGACAATTGCGCCGTGGGAATATCACTCTCGGTATCTCGCAATTGATCCGATGAAAAATTATTGACCACACCAGCCCGAACGGGCGCACCATGCTCATCCATGTTCATCGGTAAATTGGACAGCGATGCATCTACGTTTTGGGCGCCCGCGGATGTAACGCTAACAATCAGGCATAATGCTGACGTTACACTCAATTTCATTGCTGAACCTCATTTGGCTTACAAACGATCCGTTGCAACACAGAGTAAGGCGATTGCTCCAAAAAGTTTATCCAGTCCATTTCTTTCGAGAGATCTGGGGCATTTAAATACACCAAATTATTTGAAGCGTCATAATATTCACTTTTACGAATCGAAATGCTTTTCTTATCGCACTTCAACAAAACCATGTCTACTTCCGTTCGATAGCTCGGGGGGTTCGTAATTGAAATGTTCTCTTTGAAAACAAGATCGGTATCTTTAAACATTTTGAAAACGATCATAATTTCCTGTTGTTCCGCGGTATTTATGCCATTTTGAATTGGCGTATAGAATATGTCTCCATCTCCCGCCACCATACTTGAAAGAGACGAGAAATTCATTGCGACGAGTTGAGTCTTGGTAACAAGCGGCGTTTGAAGCTCCTCATGACACAGGATGTTCCATGCGACGTAACCAACCGTGCCGGGCTTTATCGCCATGCCGATCGACATATCCAAGAATTGAGGATTCGCCCACTTGAAATGAGAGACCGTTTCCCCCGATTTGTTGACCACCGTGCTTTCGGCTATTGCGCTCCTTGGCTGCTTGCAGTCGTATACGATTAATTGATCCAAATAGGCAGCATCAGGAAATTTTTTGTCTGGAGCGGAGGGATCGGGCGTTACTTTTTGCCTGACCGCCACTTTAGTATCGATCTGTTCAATCGAACTAATCTTTAAATATTGTGGAAGATGTAAATTACCAATTTCATATAAAGTCCATTCGTCGAATTCTGATCGTTTCAGTCTCGCAATTGCACTCGAAACTTCGTTCCGCTTCGCGCTCTCTGGGTATTTTTGCAGATAAGCTTCCAATGCATCAGGATTCTTTGTCTGAAGCGCTATTTGGAAGTCGTCCGATTCCGAATGCTCGGCTTGCTGAACAACGTCGATGTCGACAGAACTGTCAGTGCCGACTGAACTCAGAACGGTGGAGCAACTACCGGTAAGACAGACAATATTGTCGAGCGATGCGTATTTGTATGGGCGCTGAGCATTCTTGGTGACCAAGCGAACCTCTCTGGTCACCAGAGAAAACATGTCATCTATTGAAATAGGTTTAGTTAAATTCCTGAGCAGTGCTTGCGTGAATGGGCTATGTTCTCCTTGCCCATCCGATGCCACCGATCCAGAGTCCGTAGCATAGGCAATGAATACGCCGCCGCCAGGATTCACTTGTTGAAAATTTGAACCGACGGCTGGAGCAAGACCCTTGGAGTAGCTTCCTCGTCCTTTGACCAGATTTGTAAACAAGGCCGGGTTATCACGGCAGGCATCAAGAAAAACGACCTTAGTCTTTGCGCGCATGCTGTTAACGAGATCGTCAACTTTCAGCCCCGTAAGTTGAATATCGGCCTCCGTCTGAGGAATACTCATATCGACTGGCAAGACATAATTTTCTCCGCTTACCTGCGCGCCATGGCCGGCATAAAAAACGAAAGCAATGTCTGCTTTAAGGGAGTCGCTCGCGAACTTACGAACTTCGCGCCTCAAATCTGCCTCGGATGCGTCTAGCACCAACTTTGTGGTGAATCCAATCTTCCGGAGAAGTTCGGCAATCGCGCGTGCATCGTTCGCGGGGTTCACAAGCTTCGGCAAATTCGAGTAATTGCTGTCTCCGATAACGAGCGCAAGTCGTATTTCACGGGATGCGGTTGTTGCAGGTACCGCATTGCGCTCAGTCGGTGGCAAACGGGGTGAAGTCACCGCCTCGCTAACTGCAGTGGATTTCTTTACCGGCGCGGCTGGAGAAGAAGCGGCTTGAGGTGTTTGCGGAATTCCAGAGAGCACCCTCGCAAACTCTCCGTTCATCCGATCTTCGCCAACATTGTAGTCGCCGAACGTGATCTTTCCGGAATAAAGTTCAGCAATCAGTGCGTCTTGCCTTACCTGAAGACCTTGCATCATCGCGTTGACCTCTGGCGGCAGCATGGCAAAGGCTGGCGCATAAGCTGCTCTGCACCGCTCGAGCGTCTTGATGGCTAAATCCGCGAGAGGTTTGTCACGAGGACCTAACCGTGCAGAATTGGTAAGCATTGCGAAGGTGGGTTTGTCTTCACCAAGGGGAATTTTGTCGCGAATGCGATCAAATGCGTGGTCAGACCAGAGGGTTACGCAATCTGCACGCGCCTTCGCTACGGCAGTTTCGTAAGTCTGGTCGAATTTGGTCGCGTCGGGTTGTTGCGCCCGGACGCTTGCAACGCTCACGCAAAACAGCACGGCAACGCTCAAAATCAGAAGCGCTGTGGGCGTGAACAGGTTGTAGCGTGGCATCGCGTGCCCCCCCGTTAAATAACAATACGCGCTATGCGATGTGGATGAAATGCTGGATTTTTATACCTATCCGCGGCCGCTCGGGCGTCCGCGCCGGCACAACTCTCACGCTGTTTCCGAAGGGGGAGCCTTCACGCTGCCAATAGACGTTTGACCTGAGCAGCAGAAAAACGTTTGCCGTTGCTGGTGACGTGGCCCATTGCCGCTAAGCTCGCGGCAATAGCGCGAAGCGATAGCCTGTCCTTGCGGTTACCGTGCCTGAAACGCTTGATTGCGCGTACGAGGTCGGGGTGCGTTTCCGCATAGCCCTTGCGCCCTTCAATGCGTCGCCCCTCTTGATTGGATTTTCTGTCCCGTGCGGCCCGCAATTTCTTCACCAGCCGCTTCTTCTCGATCTGTGCAAAGACGGCCATGATCGTGGTCATGCCTTCGGTCATCTCGTTCGTGCCTCCCGTGAGGGGGATCGGTGGCCGACCCCCTCTAGAACAGTGGTGAACGTACAGCTTTTGAGACCATTTTTGGCTTCACAAGCCAAGAGTAATGGTGTACGGTATCCACTATGAGCACCGTTTCCCTCAAAGGTCTCATTCCCTTGCTGGCTAGGGCGGTCGATATGACACCGGCAGCCCTGTACGAGCGGCAGCGGGCCTTAGTGCGAGCGGGCTTGCTTCAGAGCGAGCCTGGTCGAGGGCCGGGGAGTGGGGTGCGCGCAACGCCCGATTCGGTTGCCCTTTTACTGATCGCGCTGTTAGCCACGGGCAGCCTTTCGGAGACCGAAGGGCACACTGAGATCTTGGCGAAGCTTAAGAGCGCTACGAAGCGTTGCCCGTTGACGGGCAAAAAGACGTTCGCGACCGCACTGGCGGCGGCCCTGGCGTCCGAGGATGTGGCAAAACAGGTTAGGTGGATTGAAGTCGAGCGCGGTGGCTCAAAGGCACGGGCTATCATCGCTTTCAAAGAAGAACCGGACAAAGTGGGAGTCGAGACGAGCGAGTTTGGTTTTAAGGACGCCAGGTTCGAATCCCGTCTAAGCGTAAGGGCCACGCTCTTCTTGCCGCTCCATCCCCTAGTCCGCGGTCTTGAGGAGGCGAAGAAACGGGGCGACGCGCGTCAATGACCGCCCGGCTTGAAACCCCGAAGCAGCTGGCTGTTCGCGTTGGCCTATCAGAGCGGCAGGTACGCTCTCTGATCCAGTCGCGTCAGCTAGAGCATGTCATGATTGGTTGCCGTATTCACATTCCAACGGGCGCGTTTGAGCGCTTCATTGAGGAAAATAAGGTGACACCATGCCCAGACGAAACCAAGGTCCCAGGCTGCGATGGCTCTCAAAGCGCCAATGTTATTACATCACCTGGACAGAGCGCGGCCGCAGCCGGGAGCGCTCGACGGGCACTGCAGATCGCGACCGAGCTGAAGCGGTCTTCGGCGATTGGCTCCGATGCCGCGGGCGCCGGATCGGCCCGAGTGATCCCAATGAGATCCTCGTGACCGAGCTCTTGGCGGAATATGCCTTAGCAAAAGTGGACGAGGTCATGGCGCCACGAGCCATCGGTTGTGCGATCGACGGTCTCACGCCTTTTTGGCATGGCCGGATGGTTGGCGAGGTTACAAAGCAAACTTGCAAACTATATGGGAAAGAGCGCTGCCGGTCCGCGAACACTGTGCGCCGCGAGCTCAGCGTGATGCGTGCTGCCATCAATTTTGCTCACGAAGAAGGACGAATCACGCGCCCAATTCATGTCGAGCTCCCCAAGTCGCCTGAATCCCGCAAGCGATGGCTGACGCGCGTTGAGGCGGCGCGCCTAGTGGGGAGCTCCAAAACATCGGCAGCTCGGCTCTATATGCCACTCTTCATTTTGCTCGGGCTGTACACAGGTAGGCGGAAGGAAGCGCTGCTATCTCTTCGCTGGCCGCAAGTGGACTTAGTGGCAGGCCTCATCGATTTTGAGATAACGGGGCGGAGGCGCACCAGCAAAAGACGGGGTGTAATTCCGATACCATCCCGCCTGTTGCCCCACCTCAGACGAGCTCGGGAGCGCGGGACGGACTTGGGTTACGTGCTCCATCGGAACGGAGTTCGGATCCTGGACGTCAAGAAGGGCTTTTCAGCCGCGTGCAAGCGCGCCGGTTTAGAGGACGTAACTCCGCATACGCTCAGACACACGGCGGCAACGTGGCTTATGCAGCGCGGAACTCCCATTTGGGAAGCCGCCGGCTATCTGGCGATGTCCGAGAACATGCTGCGAGAAGTTTATGGGCACCACCATCCCGATTTTCAAAGAGAGGCGGCAGAGAATATTGGCAGCCGCCCCAAGCGGGCGTGAGCCGCTGTCCGCGGAATGTCCGCGTATTCGCGATGTGTTTTTGTTGTGTTCTAAGCCTTTTTGATAAGAAAAAACGCAGAAAGTGGAGCGCTAATTTATGAACCAGAAATTTCCCAAGCTACGTGTCGAGGGTTCGATTCCCTCCACCCGCTCCAGTTTTACCAATCGGTTCAGGGTGTTGGCGCGGTTGGGCTCAGTCGATTCCGACTGACCAAGCCACCTCA
>PNAR01000497.1 GCA_003169715.1 Acidobacteriaceae bacterium
GTTCATAGCAAGCTGCGCGCGCACCGTCGGCAACTCTTTGAATTGGACGATAGTATCTTCCGGATAGCGCTTGCCCAGATCATTCAGTAACGCCTGAGCCCGCGTATCATCTCCTGTCATCGCCAGCACCAAAGACGCTTCGAATTGAACGTCCCGGCCCGTGGAAAGCTCGAGAGCCGCATCTGCCTGATGGCGCGCCAGCGCTAGGTTGCCGAAGAGGGCTTCCCGCAAGGATGAGTTCGCTTCGTACCCCGCTGCGGTTTCTTTCTCTCCCGCATGTTGTGCCGACGCCACCGCGCGGCGAGAAAGCTCCCGGGACTTCTCTTGCAGTCCGAAATAGGCTGCTATATCAGCTTCCCACGAAAGTAGTTGGTCTTCTAGTCCAGCCTTGCCCATGATCCACGCCGACTGCTGCTCCATACCCGTGGCGTCGTTCCTAAAAAAGGCAAGTACGTACGCAATGCTGTGCAGGTAGGAAGTGTCGAGCTTTTTTGCCCACGCCACTTCGATTGTAGCCTGGGCCTCCTCGAGCCGATTCAGAAACAGATATGACCAGGCGAGGTTCTCATAATTATTACCGCTGGCCGGGTTGAGGCGAACCGCCTCGCGTGCTTCCGAAAGGGCTTTATCATATTGCCCAAGTGCGAAGTACAGTCCAGTTAGGATAGTGAACGGCACGTCGTCTCTGGGGTACGCCTGTGCCCAGAGCTCACAGGATTGCTGCACCTTTCCCAAGTCGCCAGTAACAAAATTGTAATAAGAAGTCTCAATTTCGAAACGTTCCCGTTCGCTCACCCGTTGCCGCAGTTCGTAGGCCTTACGCGTGTTCTCCGCCGCCAGATTCAATTGCCCGAGATTGTGGTAGCCCACCCCGA
This sequence comes from Acidobacteriaceae bacterium, assembly GCA_003169715.1. Lineage (GTDB taxonomy): Bacteria > Acidobacteriota > Terriglobia > Terriglobales > Acidobacteriaceae > PALSA-188. The sequence continues at coordinate 876 of PNAR01000497.1, forward strand.
GGAGGCTATAAGCTGCGGCGAAATTCGGGTCGAGGCGGATAGCTTTCTGACTCAAGGCGACGCTGGCTGGATTGTCGTCCCTCTCCCCGAGAGCCTTTCGCGCAAGGCCGTACGCTTGCAGCGCTTCTAGCGAAGGCGTGGTGGCTTCGTCGAGCGGCGTGGCGTATTTCTGCACTGAGCTGAGCGATTCGCCCAGCTTGCCACGCAAACTGACGGCGGCATTATTCAGCGCTTTGAGCACCAGTTCCTTACCCGCCGCTTCCTCTTGCGCTTCCGCCAGTACCTCACCGGAGTTGCAATCCGCCGCCTTCAGCCCGATGACGTACTGGCTTCCCAGGGCGGCAATCGAGCCCGTAATCATGGCTCGGCTGCTGGTACGCTGGCAGATTTCTCGTGTGATGTCCGGCGTCAATCTTTCCCCGGCCACATGTCCCATGAGCTTTAACGTCTCGTTGACCTTGTCTCCGGAAACAAGATAGAGAAAGGGTGATTGTTCAAGCTGTACCGCAAGGCCTTGCTTCAGCGCGTCGTCGAATACACTGTCCGTAGTCTTGTTGTCGAAGTCGCCGAGGACGATGCTGTCTTTGTCGGTCAGAGGCTTTGGTTGATGTGAACGATAGTAGAGTCCGCTGGCGAGGGATCCGGCAAGCAGGGCAGGAAACGCAATCTTCCAGAACTTCGAAACCCGCGCAGGAGCTTCTGTCACAGCTCCTGAGGTCGCAACAGAACGGCGTCGGCTCTCGGAATCCCTCTCTAGCCTCTGCAAATCCGTTCGTACGTCCGCTGCATGCTGATACCGAAGATCACGGTCTTTCTCCAGAGCTTTATTGATGATCCGTTCCAACTCGACGGGGACGTCGGGATTCAGTCGCACGGCGGGAATTGGAGCGCGTTCGAGAATTGCATTAAAGACGAGCGCGGAACTCTCACCGCGAAATGGTAACTGTCCGGTTGCCATCTCATAGAGAACGGCTCCCAACGAGAACAGATCGCTTCTCGCATCCAATTCTTTCGCGCATGCCTGTTCTGGCGACATGTAAGAAACTGTGCCCAGAACGGTTCCGGTGCTGGTCAAGTGCCGTTCTTCCGTGGTCGCCGTCGCTATGTCTTTCTGAAATGAACCAGATATGGGCGCGATCTTCGCCAGCCCGAAGTCCAGAATTTTTGCGTGGCCGCGGTTAGTGACAAAAATATTGGCAGGCTTGATGTCACGGTGAACGATTCCCTTGGAGTGCGCGGCATCAAGTGCGTCAGCAATCTCAATCGCCACGCCGAGCAGAACATCCGTCTCAATCGGCTTTTCCGCAATGCGATACTTCAACGTCATGCCATCGAGGAACTCCATGGCAATGAAGGCCGCGCCGTGCTCATCGTCAATTTCGTAGACGGTGCAGATGTTCGGATGATTCAGTGCCGAGGCAGCTTTGGCCTCCCGCTGGAAGCGGTTCAGAGCGTGCGGATCTTTGGCTACTTCGTCCGGCAGGAACTTCAGGGCCACAAAGCGGCCAAGCTTTAGGTCTTCAGCTTTGTAAACCACACCCATCCCGCCGCCGCCAAGCTTCTCGACGATGCGGTAATGAGAAATGGTCTCGCCAATCATGAGTCCGAGAAATCTTAGGTGGAGGGCAATGCGCAAGTCAATGAAAGCCGTGCGATCCGCGGCAACTCAGAAGTGTTCTGCTAATATCCTGATTTAGCTAAACCACCGCACCAAACTAACCAACAACTCTTCCCGATCCAGCACTTTCCCAGCATGGTAATCTCAGCTTGCTCTGGATTTTCTGCTACCACGACGAGTGGCAGTGCAGAACGACAATTTTCGGCGAATCTTGCGTACGGTGGAAGCGCTTTCGGACCTTGGCCCAGCCATGACGTCCGAACGCGAGTTTCCTCAAACGGCGCGTGTCATGCTGTCCGCAATCTTGCAGGCTGGCGGCGCTAGAGAAGCCGTACTCTTCACCTTCACCGACAAGCCTTCCCTTCTCACATCCATTGCCTCCGACGGCTTCGCGCTGATGCCCGAGCCCGCCGTGATTCCACTTCTGCCCAAGCACGTTCATGCGCTGAGTTCGGCGCGCGGGCCGGCTGTTTTGAGCGGCGGATCGTCCGAGAATTTTCTCAGTTCAAATGGCAACGTTGCTCCCGAACTATTTCGGTGCCTCGCCCCTCTGAAGGTAGCTGGCAAATTGGTCGGCGTCGTCGCCCTGGGACGGCGCGAAGGCGACTCGATCTACGACGAAGACGATCTCCAGTCTCTCGCTCTGCTCTGCCATTATGTTGCCCTAGCCATCCACAATCATTCGCTCAGCCAGACGCTCGCACAGCGCGTTTCCGAGAATCTTCGATTAATGGCTTCGTTGAACGGCTTTTACGACAGCGCCCTCGAATCTTTCGCGGCCGCCATTGACGTAAAGCACGTCAACATTCATGGACATTCCCTGCGCGTAGGGCGTTACGCCGCCGCCATCGGCGAAGCCATGGACATGCCAATGAACGACGTTGCAGCTCTGCGTTCTGCGGGTTACTTGCACGACATAGGCAAGGTCGCGGTTGACAAACGGCTGTTCGCAAAAGCTACTTCGCTCGATCCCGAGGAATTCCGCGAAATGGCCGATCACACCATCGTCGGCCACCAGATTGTCAGCGGAGTGCAGTTTCCCTGGCCGCGCATCGCGGAAATTGTGCGCTGGCATCATGAGCGCGCCGATGGTTCGGGATACCCCGACGGCCTGGTCGCCGAGGACGTAGCCATGCCCGTACGCATCATCGGCTTGGCCGACACGTTCGATGCCATGACCAGCGAGCGTCCTTATCGTGAACGCATGTCATTCGGAAGCACTCTGAACGAGATTGTTCGCCTGACTCCGCAGAAATTTGATCCCGCCGCCGTGCAAGGTCTGCTGCTGCAAATCCGGCGCGACGCCGTGGGCAGCAATCGCACGCCATTCCTCGAGGCGCACATGTCTGAAAACATTGCCGCCACCGACATTGACCATCTTGCGGCTACTTTGCAGCACAAGGTCAGTCACGGGCGACTATTTCTTACATAGTCGCCTGGGCGCCAGTTTGTCCCCAGTCCATCCATTCGTAACCGCTTAGTAAGCAACTTTTCCCTCGGAATGGGTTCATAATCTGGAGAGGCAATTCCGCCTTCCAAAACAAATGCGCCTATCACGAAAGCAATTGGGATTTTCTGCCGCCCTGCTGCTGCTCGCGGCCTGTTTCCCATTTGCGCTCGGCCGGAAGAAGAGCATCCCCGCGGCGGAGCAAATGGACGAACACAAACGCGTTGTTCACGCCCTGAACCGCCTCACCTTTGGGCCCCGGCCCGGAGACATCGAGCGCGTGACGTCCATTGGGCTCGACAAATGGATTGATGAGCAGCTTCATCCCGAAAAAATTGACGACAGCGCTTTGGACACCCGCCTCGCCCAGTTCCCTACTCTCCAGATGAGCACGCTACAAATAATCGAAAATTTTCCTCCGCCGGAAGTTATCCGCGCCATCGCAAATGGCAAAGCGTCCATGCCGTCTGATCCGGTCAGGCACGCGATTTATGAAGCGCAACTGGAACGCTTCCAGGAAAAACAGGAACGCAAACAGCAAGTCGTTCCAGCGAGCGCCAGCATGAACAACATGACAGACGCCGGTGCCGGACAGGCTCTCACCGATGAAGAGATAGCACGTCGAAATGACGATCGCCTCGCCAACAACGTAAATGTAGACAACATTCTCGGCACGCCTCCAGATCGGCGATTAAAGGCGATTCTAGCGATGCCCGCGGAAGATCAAATTGCACTCGTCACGTCGTTGAAAGGCCCAAAGCGCAACGACTTGTTGGAGGGACTGAATCCGCGGGATCGCGAGACGGTGATTGCCCTTAGCTATCCCATGCAGGTAGTTGATCAGGAACTTATTGACGCCAAATTGATTCGCGCTATCTACAGCGACCGCCAGTTGCAGGAAGTGATGACGGATTTCTGGATGAATCACTTCAACGTGTTCATCGGCAAGGAAGCAGATCGCTACCTGCTGACCAGCTATGAGCGGGATACGATTCGCCCTCATGCTTTGGGTAAATTCGAAGACCTGCTGGTTGCAACCGCACACAGTCCTGCCATGCTTTTTTACCTGGACAACTGGTTGAGCGAAGGACCGAACTCCGATGCCGCAAACGGCGTCGGAAAGCGCTTCAACGATAACTGGAGAAAGCGTGCAAAACACAATGGCTCGGTAAAGCTGTCGAAAGGGAAACGAAACGGTCTCAACGAGAATTACGGCCGCGAAATAATGGAGCTCCAGACCCTCGGAGTGAACGGCGGGTACACGCAAAAAGACGTGACGGAAGTTGCTCGCGTTCTGACTGGTTGGACCCTCAAGCCGCCGAAAGAGGGCCGCAGCTTCACCTTTGACGAGCGCAAGCACGAGCCGGGAGACAAGGTAGTACTGGGCCATCGCATCAAGCCGAACGGCGAAAAGGAAGGCCTGGAAGTGCTGCATTTGCTCGCGCACCATCCTTCGACGGCGAAGTTCGTTTGCACCAAGCTCGCCATGAGATTTGTTTCTGACAATCCCCCACCAGCCTTGGTGGACCGCATGGCGCAAACCTTCTTAAAGAAAGACGGCGACATTCGCGAAGTGCTCAAGACGATGCTTCACTCGCCTGAGTTTTGGTCTCCGGATTCTTACAGAGCCAAGGTCAAAACGCCGCTCGAGTTCGTAGTCTCGGCAGTACGTGCAACAGACGCTCAGATTGATAACGCCGCGCCGCTTGCCTACCAGCTTCAACTCATGGGCATGCCTCTCTACGGAATGCAGCCTCCGACGGGCTATTCCATGAAAGCGGATGCCTGGGTAAACTCCGCAGCGCTTTTGGGACGAATGAATTTCGCGCTCGCCCTCACCGCCGGAAAATTCAAAGGCGCGCAGGTTGCCACAGACGAAATATTAGGGCCGAATCCGCCGCTTGACCCGCTCCAGGCACAAGCCGTTCTCGAGAACAGTTTTCTCGCGGGCGATGTCTCAAAGCAGACGCACGACATAATTGCCGCGCGCCTGCCCGATCCAAAAATCGCGCAGCGGAAGTTGGATGATCCCGCGCATCCGCCAAACGTAAAGATCATTGCGGGGTTGATTTTGGGATCTCCAGAGTTTCAGAGAAGGTGAGACGCTGCTAGCTTCTGGCTTCTAGCTAAAGCCAGAGTCGGAAGCGGTAGCTAGAAGCAGCAGCTAGGAGCGCACTTATGCCAATCACTCGTCGCGTATTCCTTCGCAATAG
>PNAR01000100.1 GCA_003169715.1 Acidobacteriaceae bacterium
CCGGTTGGACGACGACCACGAGAACCGTGTCGCTCGCATTCGGATCGAAACTGTCGAGCGCGTATTGCCCGCGCACCGACGCTGCCATCAAGACAAACAGCATCACCGTCATGGCGAGAAACTTCCGCACTTTCTTCATAGCGGATTCAACCGCCAACCGAGACGAACGAAGTTCATCCATAGCCAGAATACTCTCACAAAGTTGGTCAATGCGGCGAAGCTTCCTTATTCGGAGTTGACGAAGGCGGCGTAGTCGCTGTCGCTGGCGGCAACACGCGCGCTAATGATTGGCCAAAAGCGGCCATCATTTGAATATGCTGGCGGCGTAGTTCTTTCACGGCATATATAAATTTTACCTTATTTAACGTGCCGTCGATTTGCAGCAGTGAACTGATGACCGTGCGGTGATAGTCGGGCGGCATAACCTCGCCATCAATCTTTAGATCGATCATTGCACTCGATAAGAGTGCCTTAAATTCGTTGCGCTTCTCAGCAGACAGATGGTCGAATTGATCCGCCAGGGATTGTGGCCACATTTCGATCATAGCATATAGCTCTAAGCAATCTTCGTGATGATCCCGTCGCCGCGCCACGAATATCCATAAGCCGTCTTCGAATGTAATTCTGTATTGAAAATGGGCTTTCGGGTGAGGTTCGGAGGCAGCGACACCTTCCATATCTGAGAACCATCTCTTTAATGAGTCCTCAACATTTTCAGGTGTAATCGTTGCAGGCGACTTAGACTTTCCCGGACTCGCCTTGCGAGTTGGAGAAGTCGGGGATGGTGAAGCAATGTTTGTTACTTCGCTGCGAAATTGCGCAAATCTCCTTTTGCCCATATTACGAAGAAAGGCGAAGTCAAAAAACATTGCCTCGACAGTATCCATAAGTAGCGACTCCGTTAGGGTCGGTCCGATAGGCAAGAGCTTCTCAACTTTTATAGTAGGAAGAGGCGGCACTAAGTAGGAAGGGTTTCTTGTTTTGATAAGTTCAACCCCTATATCCGTGAGAAAATTTGATTTCAGGGGTTCTGGTGATTTGTCGAAAAATTCCTGCTCTTCTGGATCGAGAGACATCCCGGCTTGTATTTGTATATAATTTTCGTTTTTGCCTTCTTGGTGGGCAACCCCGACTTGGATTTGTTCGTGTTCGCCTATGCATCCGAATGCAAAGGAATAACCTGGGATAGAATCTCTTCTTACTTTGCCTTGAAATCCGGCGCGCAGCCATTTTTCTACGTAAGATTCGACATTCTCTACGGTTACGGTGGCCGGAGATGCTACAGGCACCGGCTCTTCCCGTTTCAGTAAAGGCTCTGGATTATACCGTTGCGACACGCGCAAACCCCACGCGATTACGCCAAATATCAGACCTCCCCAAAGCATTCCGGCTATTACCACGATTGTCATTGCTGTTTTTGCCCGTGGTTCACCGTATATCCCCCAAGCGCGTTTGCCAGTGCTCCACGCGACCTTTCGGGTCTCATTGAGAAACGGAATAAAAAGGCAGAGGGCAATGAATGCCAAGGCGGCGGCCAGCGGGCGGCTTTTGAAGCCACTGATTTGCAGAGCCCCATCCAAGACAGTCACTCCGACCCCCGCTCTGGTCCATGCCCTACTCGGTCGTTGTTCCGCCATGCCGTTATCCGAATCCTTCCAGGGGCCGGAAAGAGCGTACAATCATTCTCATTTGCGACACGCTGAAGTCGGCGAGAACCGGCGTCAAGCCGACAATCCCGTAGTAATCCGAAGATCGGAACTAAGATGATCGTAATAGTGGACATGCTATAAGATTTCACCAGCGGTGGAAACGTTTAGGAAAGTGCAGGTTCCCTCAACGAGAGGCGGACAACGGCGCATCAGCTTCAACGAGGCTACGCGCTTGACGAGGCGCACCGCCTCCCATTCGTCATAGCTCATGCTTTTCCCGGCAGGGCCGATCTCGTCAAAGGCGAGTGCCTGCTCTTCGATTTCAGTCAGTGGCGAGTAGCGGGTATTGCCGACCGCGGAGCAAACGCCAGTTGCCTTAAAAATCTGCTCGCCTAAAGCTTCGCAAACCCGCGAACGACTCTTCTCCTGACAAATCAGTGCATCGACGTGCGGGATGGCAGCGATTCCTTCCCGCTGAACTTCGAGCAATGCTCCTGCGACAGCAACAGCGGTGAAACGGTGAAGTTGCTTGCTTAGATCGCGGTGATCCTTGCATTTGATGTCCTCGATGATTCTGAATGTAATAGGAAACTGGGCTCTGATTTTCCGATAAAGAACGTTTGACTCACAGACTTCGTTCTTACTGTTCAAGAGAATGTTGAGAATGGCTTTCTTTCCGGCTCGCTCCTTTTCGTCTTGCGGATCAGCACACCATATCCGGTAGAAATCACCGCCGCTAAGGAGGGCAACCAAACGATTGTGTTCGCGCCAGCCGTCTTTGATGTAATCGTGTCTGCCGGGAGAGTGGGAGACAAAATCGAGACGTTTCGCTAGGATCAACGGGAGACAATTCCAATGCGCGTTTGAAATGTCGCAGGAAACAACTGGTTCCCCGTTAAGCAGCAAATGCAGCTGCAAATCCCGTGGGCAGCTTCCGATCCTTGTCGTGATTTGTCCCCTTTCAGAAACGTGGACAGAATGCTTTCCGTTGTCTATTGCGGCCATAAGTAAACAGAGATTCCGGGAATTCTTTCCCGCGAGTCCCCTTGCAATGATCGGTCGAGCGGATGGCAGGAAACTAACTGACTTGAGGTCCGTCAACAGCTGTTCTCGAAAGGGATATTTACGATTAAGGCGATTCTCGCAACGCTGCCCGGCAAGTTTGCGTTTGCTGGCCAGCTTCGGGGGTAACGAAACGTGGATCGTATTTTGCTTTTTTCGGTAAGGATCAGTGAAGCAATACACCGCCGATGTTTTGATGTGTGCAAACACCGCCGGTCGGACCTTCTTGAGAATACCGACCCTACAAAGCAGTAGAAGCGGTTCGGTCGGGATGGTGTCGCTGTTTCCTTTCCTGAGCTTCGAGACGTACTGATGCGCAAGGTCTGCCGAAATCGAGATGCGTCCCACTTTTAGGTTTCGGATGATGTAATCGATCAACAACAGCAAACCGAGCACACGAACACGAGAGCACCAAGGCGTCTGCCTGTTAGCGCTCAGCAATGCCTTCAATTCATCTTCATCAACAACCCCGATAAGACAGACTGGATTAATAATATCAGGGCGATTTTTGGAGTCGTCATGTGGGCGATTCCTGGCATTGCCTTGTGGGCGATTTTCAGAGCCTTTCGTCTTGGAGGCGATTTTAGGAACGGTTTGCGGGACTGCTCCTGCTTCAATCGCTGTTCGTTCGGCGATCATCGGTTCCCTTCAAATCCGAGTCGTGCAATGGGGGCAATGGCGCTTCAGTTGCCCTGTTCGGCGTGTCCGAGTAGCGGCTTCCGACTAATCGCCCTCTGTGGGGGCCTTGGAGACGCATTAGAACCATTCTGGCGGGCCTTTTCTCTTTGTTTGGCTCTCCTCGAATAGTCTTCTGCCGCATCCTTCGCCCGATCCAAATCTGAAACCGAAACGGCGAACTTGCCCCAATCTTCGTTGCATGGGTAAAGCTCGCGGGGCGGGTAATCCTTACCGAAGGCGTGACAGGCCGGACGTATCTTGATCGCTATGGCTTCGTATCCAATAAAGGCTCCGAAAGCGTTGCGCTGCTCGTAGATTGCAGCGTAATTATCACGCCAGACCTGGCGATAATGATGTCCGCCATTCTGTGTGATCTCCGTCGTCAGCGGTTCGGGACTCAATTCTGTCCCTCCGCCAGAAACTTATCCAATTCCGAAACCGGAATCAGGATATGACGCAGCGCACGATTCGGTTTGATGAAACCCCGCCTAATTAAGCGATGAACCGTGATGGTGGAGAGGCCGCCAAGATATTTCGCGGCGTCTTTTATCTTTAATGCGCCTATTGGCGCTGTGGTTTTCATGAGACCCCACCGTGCCTCACGACAAACCTATGTCATTGGACTGGCTGCTGCTTTATTTAGTCCACCGCTGCAATGGACCGCCACGCCTGTTTGACGGCTTGACGCATCGCTTTTCTGATATGCCCGCGACTACCGGGTTTACCTTGGGCGTCCCGCGCCCGCCCCACAACGGCCTCTTTTAGGTCTTGTAAGTATGGATGGCTCTCGAAGTTCTCGCCATAGGCGATCATAAACAATTCTCCTGTGGCTTCTGCCCATTTCGCAGCGGTGTGTTTCGTCAAACCGGGAAGGTCCTTGCCCTGACCTCGCTGACCCCAGTTCTCTAACGCCCTTAACCTTTCCTCATACAGGTCATCGTATCTGTGCGCTCCGCTTGGGGAAAGCCCCACGCCGCATATGGCCACGCTCCTCAAGTCGAGCAAACTCAATGGACGAAATGGTGCTTGTCGCAGTCTTTGTGCGAGTTCGAGGAGATCCATTGCGATATTATTTGCCGGAACGTGATAAGAAAATGTTTTTCCACTGGAAAGATTTATTTGCGTGGCTGTCCCCAACGCAAGGGCCTTTGCGAACGCCGCGTTTGCCCGAATTTTTTCAGGATGCTGGGAATACATTAAAGGCCACGCAAACTTTTTTCGCGCAATGGCCATGAATGGCGTCGGCTGTTGTTTGCAAAGCCACGTCAGCATTTGCACGGCGAAAGCAGCAGTGCTGTGTAGCTCTGCCGCAGCGCCGGGAATTTCGCTCTGAATAAGCAATATCAATTTGGCAATACTGGCCCTCGCAGATTGAGAAAGTTTGCGACTCTTGCTTGGTTTCGGCAACGTCTTGCCGTTACTCAATAAAGCCGTTCGGCTCGCACTTTTCATGCAGCGCCTTTGTTTAGTAGCACGATGTTAGTTGGCTCAGAATTAGTCATCAATTGCGCCATTCTTTGCGCGTGCACCGGGTTCACATGGCTATACGTGTCCAAGATCAATTTGCCTCCATCCTTGTGACCCTGCCACTGTGCAATAACTTTTGCGTCGATCCCTCGTTCGATGGCGCGCGTGATAAACATTCGTCGAAAACCGATATGCGAATAATGGCGAAGGCCCAATCGTTTGCACGCTCCTGCAATTGCCTTCTTTGCATCGCTGATTTCTAAAACCTTTTCGGCTGCGCCGGATTTAGCGTCCGCTTTAAGTCTTTCCAAAAGTGGTCGGAGTTGGGGATAAATTGGCACGGCAAAACCAGTCGCCGTCTTGTGTCTGAATGTAATCATCTGGTCACGCTCGAAATTGACATCGGACCAAGTCAGGGCCGCCGCTTCTGCTCTGCCGAGGCCAGATAGGCCGATAAACTCGACAAAATTCGCGCTATCTTCCGCCGCAGCGTTGAATGGCTGCTTGCGAATTTCTTCCACAATCGCTTGGAATTCTTCCCAGGTCGGCGTTGGGCGGATGGGTTTCTCTCGCTTGAAATATTTGAGGTGCTCGGCTGGGTTGTCTCCGATGATCTTGTCCCGCACGGCAAAGCCGAGCAGTTCGCGCAGCAACTGGATATAGGCATTCGCATGGCTCCGACCAATTCGTTCCGCCTGCCGTCCCAACCACCGGTCGCAATCAGACGGTTTGATATCCCCTACTCGCTTCTGCGAACCGCCGGGCCACTCCCCTTTAATTCGCGTGACGATTCCAGTCTTGGATTTGATGGAACTTTCCGACAGATGGGAAAGCGTCTCTTCATATCGGTCGCAGAGTTCTTTGAGCGTCGTCTTGCCGAGCCTTGGATCGACGCGTTGTTTGGCTCGGCGGAAGTCCGCCAATTTTCGTTCAGCTAATTTGCGGTCGTCAGTCTTGAGCGACTGGCGAAACAACTTGCCGCCGATGCGGACATGAGCAAAATAGACCCGCGATGCGGTTGAGCGATATAATCCTTGGGAAACACGCAGTTGCGAGGGAGTGCCAGCCTCGCTTGGTTTGGGCTGTAATTTCATGTTTCCAGAGTGTCAGTATCATAAAACAGTATCAAGCCTAAAATATGGCCTACTTACGAATCATCGTAAATATCTTGCCATCATAGTATTATCCAGAGTAGCTCAGTGGTAGAGCGGTCGGCTGTTAACNNCGAATCCTACCTCTGGAGCCACTATGTAAGTTATTTATTACAAGTAGCTTACTTGGTGCAGATGTTCAATTCTTGAACAACTGTCAGCAAGAATGCCAGCAGAATCTCTCCTGGACTCCGCCTAAAGCGCCTTCCTGTCCGCGGGAATTTTTCGTGATCGGGCCACCTCGATTCGAATCCTTTTTGCGTTCTATAGAGGAAGGGACATGAAGAATCGTTTTCGGCTCTATCGGCGAAATGGCGTTTATTACGCGCAGGATTCCTGCACCGGAAAACAGAAAAGTCTACGGACGGTTAGACGATTCGAAGCCGAACAACTCTTGCACGCTCGCAACACGGCGGTGCAGCAGCCGATCCTCAATCTCGAACTGGCCAAGGCATCTTTGACGGCGGCCGATCCAAAAATGGCGCAGCGCACTTGGCGCGATGTCATGCGGGAATACGCCACGCACGGTCGCGAGACTTCGCAGGAACGCAGTTCCCGGATGGCGATGAGCCCAACGCTCGATGCGATTCGCGATCGGAAATTGATTGAGCCCACATCGGAAGACTTGCTCGAGCTCCTCCGGCGTGGGGGCGCAGCGACCAACAACTACATGCGCCGGTACCACAATCTCGCGCGCTCGCTCCAGATGGTGTTGATCAGTCTTTTCTAGAAGCAGGCCAACGGAGCCCTATTAGCCCAGTGTTCCGGTTCCATTTCAACTTGGCGAGGTTTTTTGGGTAGTGCCTTAATCTGAATCAAAGGGACGGATCGCCGCTTTCGTTTTCCTGAAGCCTTGGCGGTCGACTACACATCAGTGCTGGAACCATCGCTCCCTGCGGATGGCGCCTACCGCGGCTTGAAATTGCGCGCCAGCCTTTGTGCTTCCGCGATCTGCTCGGGTGTCATGTGACTTTCTAAAATGGTCATAGTTTCCTTTGCAGGTTTTTTTGCAAGCTCATCGTCCTGCCCCGCCGCCAGCAACTCCCACTTGTAAGCCTCTACATAATCCTTCGCCACGCCCTCGCCCATCGTGTAGCAGTAGCCCAATTGGTATTGAGCCCGGGCGATATTCTGCTCGGCGGCTTTGCGAAACCATTTTGCCGCCTCCACAAGATCCTTGGCCACACCATCGCCCTTGTGGTAGCAGACGCCCAAAGTGAATTGGGCCTCGGCGAGATTCTGCTCGGAGGCTTTGCGATACAACTTCACCACCTCCACCTGATCCAAAACGGTCATGGTTTTCTTTGCAAGCTCATCGCCCTGCCCCGCCGCCAGCAGCTCCCACTTGTAAGCCTCTACATAATCCTTCGCCACGCC
>PNAR01000414.1 GCA_003169715.1 Acidobacteriaceae bacterium
GCCCTTAGCATTCGCAGCTTGTCTTCTGCGAAACGCAATTCAGGATTTCCGATCGCGCGGATAATGCCCGCGCCTAAATCCTGCCTTCCTCCGACGAAATCGAGAACTTGATTGGTGATTGGATCAAGCAGCAGGCCGTTGATCGTGAAATCGCGCCTGGCGACATCTTCCCGCGCGTCTTTGGTGAACCGCACTTCATCGGGATGGCGGCCGTCGGTGTATCCGATGTCGCTTCGGAAAGTTGCGACCTCAACCGTGCCATTTTTGGTCTCGGTCTCCGAAGTTTTAGGCGGAGGCACCAACACGACGCCAAATTGCACGCCCACCGCATAGGTGTCTGGAAAAATCTTCATGACTTCGTTGGGAGTGGCATCGGTGGAAACGTCGTAATCAGCCGGTTCGCGGCCAAGCAGCAGGTCACGCACACACCCGCCAACCAGGTACGCTTGGTATCCAGCTTCCCGCAGAGTGCGTACGATTGAAGTCGCGAAATCTTTCGACATTCCATTCTAATAATATGCTCGCGGAGTAAAACGAGTCGTTTGCAAAAAAGCGTTGAGGTGCTAGGGGTTGAATCGGGATGGCGCTCGAAATGCTTCTCTCGTTATGCGGGGAGCTTTACGATTTTCTTCTGGATGGCGTAGGTGACGAGTTGCGCCTTGTTATGGATGTCCAGTTTGCGCATAAGGTTGAATTTGTGAGCCTCAACTGTTTTAACGCTGCGCCCGAGGATGGCTGCGATCTGTTTCACTGAGTTGCCTTCGGCGATCATTTTTATGATCTCGCGCTCACGGGGCGTTAGCATGGTCCCACGTGTCGAGGTGCGAGCGGAACGAGCGCGAACATCGTCCACCATTCTTCCCAGAATTTGCGGACTCAAATATTTGTGCCCTTGAAAGACCTCGCGGACTGCAGTAATGACTTTGGGGGCGGGAGAATCCTTCAACATGAATCCAGCAGCCCCACAGCTCATACATCGAAGCAAATATTCCTCCTCTTCATACATGGTGAGGAATATCAGCCTTGTATTGGGATGTTCCTGAACCAACTGCTTCGCCGCTTCGAAACTGCACATTCCAGGCATTCCAATATCCATGAGCACGACATCCGGTTGCAAATCCCTCACTTTTTCCAATGCCCCGGCGGCATCGCTGGCTTCTCCAACGACCTCCAAATCGGACTCACTTTCCAGCACGCGGCGCAGTCCGTCACGAAAAAGCGTATGGTCGTCAACGATCACACACCTGATAGTTGCGTTCGCGTGAAGTTCGCTTGACTCCATGAAATGCACGGTTAGCTCGCCTTCGTTCCAACGTTCGGGACCAACGTCTGCATCGTGCGTATGACCGCCGATTCCAGAGGTATCTCAATTTGGAGGCGTGTGCCACCATTCTTAATTGAGTAAATCCGCAACTTTCCGCCCAGTTCTTTAACCCGCTCTCGCATGCCAGCCACGCCGAAGTTCTCTACAGAAGTCGCAGTCTTCGAGCCGAACCCCGCTCCGTTATCGGAGATTTGCAGTCTCAATCTCTTCGCTGAACCCCGCAAGCCCACGCTGAAGTTCTTCGCGCCAGAATGTTTCGCGATGTTGTGAAGCGCCTCTTGAACCAGGCGGTAAATTGCAATTTCGACCTCGTGATCCTCTAAACTCAACCTCTTGGGCAGCGACACATCGGGGATCATTCCCGTTTGTTTAGCCAGCAAATCCGCTTCCCTCCGGATGGCGCCAAGCAAGCCCAGATTCTCCAACGGCCTTGGCGACAGGCGGCCAAGAATCCGCCTTAAGCCATCAATAGTGTTATCGAGAATGTCGAGCGTTGCTTGCGCCCTTCTCCTCAAAGGTCCCTCCGCCGCATCTTTTACCAAAATGCCGACAGAAAGACGCAAGCTCATTAACCCCTGTCCGACCTCGTCGTGCAGTTCCCGGCTCAGCCGCCTGCGTTCACTCTCATGCGCACGGAGAAGCGATGTGGTCTCGGTTGGGACGCGCTCAGCGGACGAGCGGGGTTCGGTCATTGGAAATTCACGAAGAAATCTCCGAGAGCTCGCCTCTGATCCCGACATTCCCTGAACCTTTCAGCCACAGTGTCGCGGCGCCAAAATCCTGACACCTCGGCATACTCTTTACCAAGCCTAACTAGGATGGTGTCTAGGCGAAGGGGTTTGCCCGTGCCATCAGATACAATCCAAAGGAATGTTGCGTTATTTCACATCGGGAGAGTCCCACGGAGAAGCTCTTTTAGCCTTTTTGTCGGGTTTGCCCGCGGGACTGGCGGTAGATCAAGCCTTCATGGACCGCGAGCTATGGCGTCGCCAACAAGGCTATGGACGCGGCGGAAGGATGAAGATCGAGCGGGATACCGCTCACATTTTGTCGGGTGTTCGGCATGGAAAGACGATAGGCTCACCCATTTCTGTGATTCTGCAAAATAAAGATTGGAAAAATTGGACTGAGGCTCTGCCGGTCGAAGTCGGCGACCCAGAAAAACACAAAAAGGTCGCTTCGCCAAGACCAGGTCACGCGGATCTCGCTGGAGCCTTAAAATATAATTTTGCCGAAGCTCGTTACGTGCTCGAGCGAGCGTCCGCGCGGGAATCGGCTGCCCGCGTCGCAATTGGCGCGTTGGCAAAGTTGTTCCTGCTTGAGCTTGGAATCGGTGTGCTTAGCCATGTAATTGCCGTCGGCAAGGCGTCGCTCGAGAATGTTCAGCCTTCGTGGGAACAGATCCATGACCTTTGGAAAAAAGACGAAGTCTTGCTCAACTGTGTTGATCCCGAAGCTGAACAACGCATGAAAGGCGAAGTGGACAAGATTCTTCGAACCGGCGACTCGGTCGGTGGCATTTTCGAAGTCGTCGCTCACAATGTTCCGCCAGGTTTGGGCACATACGCTCAGTGGGACGAGCGGCTGGACGCTCTCCTCGCCGGAGCCGTCATGTCATTGCAAGCCGTGAAAGCCGTCGAGATTGGCGCGGGCGTTACCGCGGCCACGGCAACCGGCTCAGAAGTTCACGATGAAATCGGATATGGCGAGGCTGTGGGGTTCACCGGCTTCACACGCAACAGAAACAACGCCGGAGGAATCGAAGGAGGCGTTTCGAACGGGGAAGACATTCGGGTGCGAGGATATTTGAAACCGATTTCGACATTGCGACGGCCATTGCAATCAGTTGATTTCGCCAGCCGCGAACCAGTGAAGGCAGCCTATGAGCGCTCTGATGTTTGTGTGGTTCCCGCTGCCGGAGTCGCCGCCGAAGCCATGGTGGCTCTTACACTTGCGCGATGCGCCCTGGAAAAATTCGGTGGAGATTCCATGGTTGAGACCCTGCGAAATTTTGAAGGCTACCGTCAACAATTAAAGAGCTATTAACTACAGAATGATCTATCCCATCGTGAAGTATGGAAATCCTGTGCTGGAGAAGCCCGCCGAACCTGTCACGGAATTCGGCGACGACCTGAAGAAACTCGTGGAAGACATGTTCGAATCCATGTACGCGGCGCGTGGAGTCGGCTTGGCGGCGCCGCAGATCGGCATTTCGAAGCGGCTCGCCGTCATTGACATTACATTCAAAGAAGATCCGAATGCGCGCCTGGTGCTCGCCAATCCCGAGATCATTCACAAAGAGGGACGACATAAGCAGAGCGAAGGCTGCTTGAGCATTCCAGAATTCCGCGAGGAGTTATCTCGGGCTAAGAAGGTGACAGTTCGCGCGCAGGACGAGAATGGAAAATGGTTTGAGAAGACTGGCGAAGAGTTATTGGCGCGAGCATTCCTTCACGAAACCGACCATCTAAACGGAAAGCTGTACCTCAGTCACCTGAGCGCTCTAAAGCGTGACCTGATCAAACGCAAAATTCGCAAACTGGTGAAGGCCGGCGAGTGGGGATAGCAGGTTAGACTGCGTTCCTGATCCTGTCTGCAACGACATATAGAATGGCAGAGGCAAAAAACGTAAGGACAACTCCGCAGCACCACACAAGTTCAAATAATTGATTGACGACCATTTCCTGACCAGAATAGTTTACATGGCGGATGATGTCAGGAAGCATAGTTAGCCCGATTAACCCGCCGAGTCCTGCGAAAATGAAACCCAGAATTGCGATAACTTTCATGGCTAGCGATTCCTCCGCTCAAATGTTGAACACTAGGGGCTGATTTGGCATCCTCCCCGGGGATTCATTCGATGCCAAGACCGAAGTTTATTCCTTGATTGGTATTCACAAGGGATTGAACCATGGCATTCGTGGATTCCATCATCGCCGCCGTTGCGTCAGCCTGAGGATTCGCAGACGCAGCCTTTGGCATCGGTGTGAATGTTCCAAGCATGACGAGAATGTATTGCCCTTGCTGTAAAGCCGTCGTCATCAAATGTATATTGCCCTGTTCATCGGTCAAACTTGCCACCGCCTGAGGTTGCGATGCCTTATGGCTATGGAAATCGCCCATCCGAACGATGGTACGAGTACCTTTTTTCGCAACTGCTTTTTCAAGTGAGAACGACGCATTAACAGATACGCCAACCGCGCAAAGCTGCAATGGATTCCGCAGATTCACGAAGGCCCTTTCGCCCGCGAACTCTTTGTTCGTTTTGGGCAGCATCGGATACAGAAAATTGGGTTTTATCGTGGTCACGGGGTCAGCCTCGCGCGGTATTTCTGTCCATGTGTCGTTAGTCTTTGCGTACACGCCTGGCTTCGTTGGACAGGAGGTCAAACTTTGAGCCTGTACACCCATTGCACAAAGCCCTATCACAGCAAAGACGCCGACCGCGACCCTATGACACATAGACATTGACATTCGTGTACTCCTTTTGCGATGCGGCTCGTTCGCCCAACAACTGAGCCGATTCACAAAGTCGGCCTCGGATAGGAGCAATCGATCCGTAGAATCACCTTGAGTTAAGATCGTATTCCTCTCTTGAGAGGACACCGCGCCCTAAAGGTATGCATCCTTCAGTGCTCGTGCGATGATTTTGCATCTGGCGGTTCAGAATCGCCGGTAATTGACTATGAATCTCGTCTTTTGTGGCACTCCCGCGTTCGCTGTCCCAACACTGGAAAAACTGGTAGACGCGGGATTCCCAGTTCGGCTCGTTGTCACAAAGCCAGACCGACCTCGTGGGCGTGGGATGGAGGTTGAATCGTCGCCGGTAAAACAAAAAGCGGTTCAACTCGGAATACCAGTCAGCCAGCCGGAAAAGATCAAGAACAACGACGGATTTCGCGATGAACTCATCAGTTTCATCCCCGATGCAATCATCGTGGTTGGATACGGCCGAATCATTCCTCAATGGATGATTGATCTGCCGCCGATGGGCAACATCAATTTGCACGCTTCGTTGCTGCCCAAATACCGGGGAGCGGCTCCAATCCAATGGGCAATTGCCAGCGGTGAGTCAATGACCGGCGTCACGACCATGCGCATTGACGCCGGCTTGGACACGGGAGATATTTTGTTGCAAAAGGAAGTTCCCATCGAGGCAGATGATACCGCTTTAACTCTTGGTCCAAAGCTGGCCTCAGTGGGTGCCGATCTCATGATTAATACGCTTCGGAGCTTGCAGGCCGGAACGCTCCAGCCGCGCCCGCAGGACCATGCCAATGCGACCCTCGCGCCCATTCTCAACAAAGAGGACGGACGCATTAATTTTCACCGGAGCGCCGACGATATTTACAATCGCCTGCGCGGATTTCAACCGTGGCCCGGAGCGTTTACCACTTTTCGCAAAAAAAACTTGAATGTTTGGAGGGCAAAACCCGCACCGCGCACGGTTGCAGAAAGCGAACTGCTCGTGGAAGACGACAATTTGCTTGTGGGATGCGGGCAGAGCAGTTCGCTCGCGCTAATTGAATTGCAGCCCGAGGGTAAGAAGCGCATGTCCGCACATGATTTTATTCAAGGATACCGTCCGCAAAATGGCGAACACCTAGGAAGATGACCGTTGCCAGTCTCTTCTGCACGCATCGTCGCTTCTTACGTTCTGGTCCAAGTTGACCGTGAGCATGCGTATGCAGCCGACCTATTGCATTCATCGCAATTCCATAGCCTCTCGCAGCAGGATCATGCCTTAGCGACTGAGTTGGTCATGGGCGTGCTTCGCTGGCGTTCTCTCCTCGATCAGGAAATTGCAAAAGCATCCAGCCTGCCCCTTCAAAAACTTGATATAGAAGTTCTCACTGCACTGCGTCTGGGCGCATACCAAATGTTATTTCTTGATCGTGTGCCCGCGCGAGCCGCCGTCAACGAAAGCGTTGAGTTGGTAAAACATTCTCGCAAACATTCCGCCACGCCTTTTGCCAACGCCGTTTTGCGGAAGCTCTCAGAGCGCCTTCCCGAGTTGAGAGACAAGTTGCTTTCGTCTCCTACTGAAAACATTTCGCAACTGGCCGATGGCGCTTCTCATCCGCAATGGCTTGTCGAACGCTGGATTCACCAACACGGCGAGACGGTCACGAAACAAATCTGCGAGTACGATCAGAAGATCCCACAGACTTCCATCCGCCTGACCGATCCGGCAGTCGAGGCCGAACTTCAAAGAGAGGGAGTCGAACTGGGGCCAGGAAAGTTGCTGACAGCCGCACGCAGGGTTCAATCGGGCGACCTGACAGCAACAATGGCGTTTCGAAAAGGCCTGGTTAATATTCAGGACGAAGCTTCGCAACTTGTAGCGCTGCTCGTAGGCCAAGCGTCTACAATCCTCGACTGCTGCGCAGCACCCGGTGGAAAGACGCGCATAATTGCCGAACGCAATCCCAAGGCAAAAATATTCGCCATGGATTTGCATGCGCATCGCGCACGTTTATTGCGAAAGCTGGTCCGAGCGGATAACGTGTACGTCATTGCGAGCGACGCTCTCCATCTTCCTACCCGCGCTCTTTTTGAGCGCGTGCTTGTGGACGTGCCTTGCTCCGGTACAGGCACTTTGGCCCGGAACCCAGAGATCAAATGGCGGCTCACGACTAACGATATTGACGATCTTCAGGCGCGGCAGGTCGAAATCCTCCAGTCCGCGATGTTGCGTGTCGCGTCCGGAGGCAGGCTCGTCTATTCGACCTGCTCGTTGGAGCGGGAAGAGAATTCAGATGTGGTCGAAAAGGCACTCGCAGCGAGCGACACCTTTCGGCTGGTTGACTGTCGGGAACTTTTGGAGAATTTGCGGCTGGAAGGCGAACTGGCATTGACCCGCGAGAATTTCGATTCGATTATCAGCGGCCCGTATCTGCGCACCATACCCGGCATTTATCCGTGTGATGGATTCTTCGCAGCCGTACTTGAAAAAAGTAGTATGGACTGAACTGCGCTCCTGCCTAGGGAGCATCTGTTTTTTTTCGAAGGATGCGGGACATCAGAGTATGTGGTCCGCCGTAAAGAAATTCTAAAGCGATGTTTCCGCCCACGAATCCCAGCAGGTTGTAATTGCCCATCCGAAATCCATCTTTGGCATTGTAGCGGGTGGGAAACCATACATAGGCGGCGGTCATGGTTCCTGCATATGGCGCAAGCACAGACGGAAAAGAGAACGCGTAATGGCCATCTTCGCCACGCCGTGCCGTGACGGTGGAAATCGCCGCGTGCTCCAGTCGCGGTATTAGTCCTTTACATTCGCACCGATAATATACGGTGTCTTCGCGGAACGCTTCCGCCAGGGCATAACGCGTCGTCGTAGTTATTGCGGCGATGCCGAAGTCGGATCCGAATCGCTGACCATAGGCTGCCGCTCCCTGCTTCCATTCCGGAGGAGTGCTTTCCGCCTGGTTGATGCCGGCGGCGAAAGCAGCGCCGACAATTGGGTAAGGGCCGATGACTTCAAAAACGTAGCTGCGAAGTCTAGTTCTCTCGCCGGGCCGTACATAGGCAATAACTGGGGGTTGGGGACTGACGGCTGGACGTGATGAGGAGGCGGCATCCGGTATCAAGCTCCCCGACGGGCCATTCGATTGTGCTCGTAGCGACGTGGGTAGCATTGACCCGGATATCGCAAGCAGCAAGGGGAAAATCCGGCCCATCCTCATTCGCAATTTCTCCTGGATTTTCGCTACTGGAGTTTGGCGATCATCCCCTGATGGCCATTTTTACGACTTAGGCATCAAAGTGACATCCTAGCAGACTCATTGAGACACACTACCTAAAGCAGCTCAAAGTTTGCAGTCTCAGCGAGTCGTGAAGTTCACCGAAGCGCCTTCAGTTACCTTGTTCCCCGGAATGGGATCTTGAGAAATAATGACTCTCGCCGCCGTTGCGGTCGAAACAGATGACGATAACGCTGGAGCCATTGCCCCACTTGATGCCGCGTTGTTAATTGGGACAACCGTTACCTTTCCGACTTGTAATCCTGCCTCGTGCAAAGCGGAAGTTGCGCCTGCCAGAGTCTGACCGATAAAGGTTGGCATGACAAATGCCCCCGGCACGGGACTATCGCTAATGAGAAGGCTTATCCGTGGAGCTGAGATCTCACTCGCATTGGGCCGCGGGGTTTGCGCCACCACCCGGTCAGCGGGATATCCGGGTATTGCTGTTGTAGCAAGTGAGCTAATATCGAGTCCGCGCCGTTTTATATTTATTTCCGCGGCTCGCTCGCTTTCTCCGATTGCGTCCGGGATTTGCACCCTTTGCGGACCGAGACTCTCGGCCACGCGAACTTCCCAGCCACGGCGAACCTTGGTGCCGGCAACGGGCGCTTGAGACAAAATCTTGCCCTCAGGAACTGTCGAGCTGTAGTACTGGCTCTCGACATCCGCGGACAGTCCCGCCTGTTCGGCAATCCTGCGCGCTTCCGCCGGAGTCTTCCCATCCAGATTTGGGACATTCACTTCCCGGCCGTGAATAGCAATCTGCATTGCGGTAACCGCCGACACTAATGCGACAACGAGCAATACCAGCCCGAGCAGAACCAATCGGAAAAACGATCCCATTTGAAGGCAGATTATATCCTGACGAGAATATCCGTTTTTACCCTCTTACTGCCTTAATCCCATCCAACGCTCCGACACTACAATCGAATTGCCGGGATTATGGGGATCGTATCGGACCGACGTGGGCACTCCCAGGCGGCACGAATGAAGATTGATTCGTTGCCTCAGGTAGGTCACGTCCTGCGAAGCTTCGTAGGAAACCCCGGCAACGTCATATTGAAAGATCAGGAAAGTCGCAAAGTTCTCCTCGGTGGCTTTTTGCTCTTGCACGTCAATGACAGTGCCGTCGGTGATGCGTCCAACCTGATCAAGCCGTTCCCGGCGCATGGTTTCCAGTTCTTTCGCAGTCTTAGGCTTTTGGCGAAAAATAAAATAACCGGCGAATACCGCGGCAAGGCTGCCTGCGGCAAATGCATATAGTCGAAAAGGAATCATGGCGAGTGGGATCGAAACGGCTACCTAAGCAGGATAAATCCAGACTCGAAATCGTGGAAGAGGTATGCGGGTTACGGAAGAGTAAACGGCGGGGTTAAACTCGCAAAAGTTCCAGCTTCGGCTCGATTTTTGAAGCCGTCACCAACCCATTCTTTTTCGCAATTCTGTGATGTGCGCGACGTGATGCTTTC
>PNAR01000031.1 GCA_003169715.1 Acidobacteriaceae bacterium
TTTTCGCCGCGCAATTCGCGGATGATGGACTGCACCCGCATACCCTTCATCCCAACGCATGCGCCAACCGCGTCCACATCCTTATCTTTGGACATGACGGCGATCTTGGTGCGTTCCCCAGCCTCGCGTGCGATGGCGCGGATTACGACGGTGCCATCATAAATTTCCGGAACTTCAGTCTGGAAGAGATGCTGAACGAGTTCGGGCGCAGCACGCGAAACCACGACCGCAGGGCCCTTTGACGCCCTTTCTACACGCGCGATCACTACTCGTAACCGCTCGCCGATTGCGAACGATTCAAGCCGGGACTGCTCCTTGCGCGGCATGCGCGCCTCGGCTTTGCCGATGTCAAAAATAATGTCCGGCCCTTCGATTCGTTTCACCGAGGCATTCACGATTTCGTTGACGCGCCCAATATATTCTTTGTAAACCGTGTCTCGTTCGGCCTCGCGGACTTTTTGAAAGATGACCTGCTTGGCAAGTTGAGCCGCAATTCGGCCTAGAATTCCTTCCGTAACCTTTGGGATCTGTAGTTCCCCGCCCACCTCAGCGTTTGGATCGAGTTTCCGTGCATCGAGCAGCGTCACTTGCAAAACCGGGTCTTCCACCTGCTCCGGATTTTCGACCACCGTCTTCACCGCAAATGCGTGAATCTTGCCGGTGTCCTTGTCCAATTGAGCGCGCAAATTTTCCTGCGTTTTATAGTACTTTCGCGTAGCCACGACAATCGCGTCTTCCACCGCGGCGACTACGATTTGCGGGTCAATTCCCTTTTCCCGGCTCAGCGCGTCAATTGTGTTGTAAAGCTCACTTGCCATAATTATTCCAATTATGAAAATTGTTTACGTTCTGCCTGGCAGGACGGGCGAGGACGCCCGTCTCTCCATTGACCATCTTTAGCTAAAATTCAGGCACTAGGTTCGCCTTTTCGACGTTCGTGAGATCAATTTCTAATTTCTGACCGGCCATGTGATCGGCACGCGACTTTTTTCGCGCGCTGTTGATCTCTACCGTGAGCCGGCCATTCTCAAACTTTTCCAGTTTGCCTTCAAAGTGCCGATTACCGTTCATCGGATTACGAGTTGTGAGTTTGATTCTGCTGCCCGCGAAGCGTTCAAAATCCACGGGCCGAAACAACTTGCGATCCAAACCCGGAGACGATACCTCAAGCACGTACGAATTGCCCGGGACCACATCCTCCACATCAAGAATCGTGCCGAGTTCGCGGCTGAATTCCGCGCAGTCCTCGTGGGTTACGCCAGCGGGTTTGTCAATGAACACCCGCAACATGCGGGCCTTCCCGCCGCCTCGCAGCTCGACTTCCACCACCTCAAGTCCTCGAGAGCCCGCGACTCTGTCCGCTACCCCACGCACCTGTTCGACATCAAATGCCATGAAACCAATAAGTTACAAATTTTGTCGGCCAACAAAAAAACGCCGGAAACTAAAAAGTGGGCTTGCGCCCACTGGTGTGTTTCGCCAAATCTCGGTACTACACAACAGTTTCCAAGTACAAATATACGCTGGCCTCAACTAAAAGACAAACGCGGGCGCCGCAGTTTTTGCCCGCAACACTAAGGCGATTTCTTGCGTCTAACTTATTGAAGCTGACTTTCGCTCTACGCAGACAAGTGCTTCCCGCAGCGCACAGAAGGTATAATCTCAAAGCTTACATGTTTTTGGAGGAAGTCTAATGACGGACCCGCGCGACAGCGCTTTTTGGATGCGCATCAGAGCTAATCGCCTGACATCCCTGCTTACGATTTTAGCCACTTTGACGGTCGGCATCCTTATCGGAACCATTATTTCTTATGGGGTCAAAGGCCAGGAGGGCAGGAAATCCTCCTCCTCTGACGCAACTCCGTTAACCGTGCCTTCGCCGCAAGTCCTCTCCAATCAATTTTCCCAAATCGCAAAGCAGCTCGAGCCGAGTGTCGTAAACATCAATACCGAGGCCACGATTAAACAGAATCCCCATGTCCGCCGGCGTGGCAATCCTGACGACGACGATCAGGGGGGCCAGGGAGGACAGGACGGCCAGAACCCTTTTGATGATTTTTTTGACCGCTTCTTCGGAGCCCCTGGCAGCAACGGCGGGACAATCAAAGAACATTCTCTTGGCTCCGGCGTAATCGTTGATCCCAAGGGTTACATTCTCACCAATCGCCATGTGGTGGAGAAAGCGGATCGCATTCGCGTGAAGCTTCAGGACGATCCTCCGGGCGTACTGCATGATGCAAAAGTCGTCGGCGTGGATCAGGAAACCGACCTGGCCGTGATCAAGATTAATGTTGATCGCGCGCTGCCCATCGCCAAACTCGGCAACTCCGAAAGCATGCAGGTGGGAGATTGGGTTCTCGCGGTTGGCAGTCCTTTCGGATTGCAGGAAACTGTTACCGCCGGCATCGTTTCGGCCAAGGGACGCAACATCGTGCCGAGTCATCAGTTCCAGTCTTTTATTCAGACCGACGCAGCTATCAATCCGGGAAACTCCGGAGGTCCACTGGTCAATATGGCCGGAGAGGTAATCGGAATCAATACCGCGATCCTCACCGATACCAACTCGTACGCTGGAGTCGGCTTTGCGCTGCCCTCAAATACCATAGCAACTGTTTATAACCAGCTCGTTGGCCCTGAGCATAGGGT
>PNAR01000170.1 GCA_003169715.1 Acidobacteriaceae bacterium
GATCAGAAAGATGCGGAAGGATTCATTCGCATCTTAGGGTTGCCGTCGCGGTCGCGGGCGTTGATGGAGAAAGCGAAGGCGGAAAGTGCGAAGTCTGAGGTTGCGAGATGAAGATGTGGTCCGGCCGTTTTCGGAAGCCGCTCGATCCAGCTTTTGAAAAATGGCAACGATCATTTGGGTTTGATCATCGTCTGCTGGCTTACGAAGTCGAAGCCAGTGGTGCGCACGCTCGCGGCCTGAAGAGCGCCGGGATTTTAACCTCGGATGAGTTAATTTCGATTCTAAAAGGCTTGGAAGAGATCGGAAAGCGGGGAGCAGAGGACACGAACTTTCTTGAAGATGATGAAGCCGAAGATGTTCATCATTTTGTCGAGAAACAACTTGTCGCGATCCTCGGCGACACGGGCTACAAGCTTCATAGCGGACGCAGCCGCAACGAGCAAATCGCCACGGACCTGCGGTTATTTGTTCGAGCCACTATTGACCAACTGACGACGGAAATATCGGAATGGTTGACCGTCCTGCTGGAGCGCGCTGAACGGGCGGGAAATTCGGCGATGCCGGCTTATACCCATCTGCAACGAGCCGAACCGGTGTTGGTGGCGCATTGGCTGCTCGCTTATCTGGAAATGTTTCTGCGAGACGCTGGAAGAATTGCCGATTGCCGAAAGCGGCTCAACGAATGTCCGCTGGGATCGGGAGCAGTTGCGGGAGCCACGCTTACGCTTGACCGCCGAACCATGGCCCGTGATTTGGAATTCGACCGTCCAACTCTCAATAGCATGGATGCGACCAGCGATCGGGATTTTGTGCTGGAATTCGCAAATTCACTCTCGATGATTGGAATTCACCTGAGCCGTTGGGCCGAAGAGATGATTTTATTCTCTACGCAGGAATTTAATTTTGTTCAGTTGCCCGAGTCGTACTCGACCGGTAGCAGTGCTATGCCGCAAAAGAAGAATGCAGATTTATTGGAACTGACGCGGGCCAAGGCAGCCCGCTTGATCGGAAATAGTACCGCGCTCACCGTGACGTTGAAGGGATTGCCGTTGGCATACAACAAAGATTTACAGGAGATGCAGGTTCCATTGTTCGAGGCCGCCGACACTTTACTTTTCTTGTTTCCGCTGATTGTCGGATTTATGAATGAGGTGGAATTTAATTACGAGCGCATGCAAGCGGCGGCGGAGTCCAGCTTTATGAATGCGTGGGCGGCGGCGACTTATCTAGTCCAGCACGGGGTCCCGTTCAGGTTGGCTCATGAGCAGATCGGCAAAGCGGTGCAAATAGCGATTGAAAAGCACTGTGAACTGCAAGATTTGTCTCTCGACGAACTGCGCGAACTAAATCCAGCATTCGCACAGGATTTTTATTCCTGCCTAACCCTGCAATCGGTGCTTGAGATTCACGATGTCCCCGGAGGTACAGCGCCAAGACGAGTGAAGCATGCAATTGCGGATGCGAAGCTGAGGCTCGCATCGCTCAGGGAGGAAATTCATGCGAACGCGTGAAGCGATTCTGCCAGATGCGGAACGAATCCATGAATTGGTTTCCGCGTATTCGGGGGATGGCACTCTGCTTCCCCGAAGCTTTGCCGAACTCTGCGAAAATGTCCGCGACTTCGTCGTTCTTGAGGATCACCGCGAGATCATTGGGTGCGGCGCGCTCCATCTCTATGGCACCCATCTCGCTGAGATACGCTCCATCACCGTTGATCCGGTGCATCAAGGCCGCGGCGGAGGAGAGCAACTCGTCAAAGCCTTAATGGCGGAAGCAGAGCGTCATCACGTGGCGTGCATTTGCCTTTTTACTCGAAGGCCGGAGTTTTTCGCACAGATGGGTTTCTCGGTGGCTCAGCGAGAGGACCTTCCCGACAAGATCAACAAAGACTGCTGCGTCTGCCCGCGGTTCGATCACTGCGATGAGGTCGCGATGGTTCGGGGGGAGATTCCCAAGGTTTCGATTCTGCCCGAACCCACTACATGGCTCGTAAAACTACGGGTATGATCCAGCCTGAAGGGTCTCTTCCCGTTTTACTTCCCAAGGGTTTTCGATTTTCTACAGCCAAGGCGGGGATAAAGGCCAGCGGACGCGCTGACTTAGCGTTTGTGCAAGCGTGCGCCGGAACGACAGCAGCGGCCCTATTCACAAAAAATAAAGTTGTTGCCGCACCGGTCAGTGTGGGGCGTGTATCGCTGACAAGAACCAGGGGCCATGTCCGCGCTGTTATTGTCAACTCAGGAAACGCTAATTGCGCTACCGGCGTACCCGGGCTGCGAGCGTGCAAGAAGATTTGTGATGAAGTGGGGCGACTGCTCGATGTGCGTCGCGAAGAAGTGTTTCCTTCTTCGACTGGAGTCATCGGAGTTCCCCTTCCAACAGAAAAGATTATGCCGGCATTGCCTGGATTGGTATCTGGGAGTGCCGCAACCGAAGATGCCTTTCGTCAGTTCGCTCACGCGATTCTGACCACTGACACCCAGGCAAAAATCTCAGCAGGGTCCTTTCATGTGGGAAACAAAAAAGTAACGATCGCCGGAGTTGCAAAAGGTGCGGGAATGATTCATCCGCAACTTGCGACGATGCTGGTCTACGTTTTCACCGACGTAGCCGCCAGTCCAGCCGAATTGAAACGGAGTCTAACTCAAGCCTGCCGAGAAAGCTTCAATTGCATTTCGATTGACGGGGACACTTCGACGAATGATACTGTGCTGCTTCTCGCATCCGGAGAAAGCGGCGCATCGCTCGCTGACCCGATGGTGCGCCAAGAGTTCAACGACGGTCTTACTAGTATTTGCCAGTCGTTATCCCGACAGATCGTCGCGGACGGCGAGGGAGTACAGCATGTGATCCGTCTTCACATCGAGCAAGCCAGAAGCCGCAAGGAAGCTTTAGCGGTGGCCCAGGCGATTTCGCGGTCGCTATTAGTAAAGACGGCGTGGGCCGGAGCCGACCCGAATTGGGGACGCATTCTGGCCGCGATCGGCGCGTCCGGGTTACCCATTGATCCTGATCGGGTAGATATTTTTATCGGCAAGCAGAAAGTTTGTCGCAGTGGAGTCAACTATCCATTCAATGAAAGTCACGCTCACTCGGAACTCGCGAAGCCCGAGAGCGATATTAAGGTACGGCTGCGACGGGGATCCTCGTCGCTCACATTTCTCACTACCGATCTTACCGTTGAATATGTTCGCGTAAATGCCGACTATTCAACCTGAGATTCGAAGACGGCGTGATCCGGCCTGACATCGTTCGGCTCCGGCCGGGTCCAAGACGAGGAAACGATAAAAACTCGTGCCGCCGTCATTCAACCGTAATCATAATGCTAAGCGAGCTCTAGCTGCGCGACGCTCGAAAGATTCCTCAGAAAATACAGGATTTTCCTGACCCTGCGTCGTGGCGCTACAACTTATTCGTCGTGCATCCATCCCGGCCCGCAGTAATAGCGTCTATACTGCGGATTCGTTCTGTCTATCCCTGTCCTGTAAGGATTTTCTTTGCTCAGTCAAACCGCTCCCATCACCTGGCCTGGGAAGCCCTACCCGTTGGGTGCGACTTGGGACGGCGAAGGCGTCAACTTCGCGATTTTCTCCGAGCATGCGGAGAGTGTTGAATTGTGCCTGTTCGACACTCACAGCCGCCGCGAAGTTCACCGTGTCCTTTTACGGGAGCAGACTGATCAGGTTTGGCATTGCTATCTTCCGGAAGCTCGCCCCGGTCTTCCCTACGGGTATCGCGTCAATGGTCCTTACAAGCCAACCGAAGGGCTTCGCTTCAATGCCCACAAGTTATTGCTGGACCCGTATGCAAAGCAAATTCAGGGTGACCTGAAATGGAGCGATGCTCACTTCGGATACAAAATTGGTAATCGGAACGAAGATTTGTCTTTCGACCGTCGTGACAGTGCCGCTGGAATGCCGAAAAGCGTTGTGGTAGATCCAGCATTTACGTGGGGAGCGGACCGTCCTCCGCGCATTCCCTGGCATGAGAGCATCATTTACGAAGTGCACACGAAGGGTTTTACGTTCCAACATCCGGATGTGCCGCCCGCTCTTCGAGGCACTTATGCAGGGCTGGCGACGGCGCCGATCATTGATTATTTCAAGAACCTCGGAATCACTGCCGTCGAATTAATGCCGGTTCATTGTTTTATTGACGACCGTTCCCTGGTGGAAAGAGGATTGCGCAATTATTGGGGATACAACACCATCGGATTTTTCGCTCCCGAGCCACGCTACTCTGCGACCGGATCGCTCAACGAATTTAAGACCATGGTGAAGTCGCTGCATTCGGCAGGGATCGAGGTCATCCTTGATGTGGTTTACAACCACACGGCGGAAGGGAACCAAATGGGGCCAACCCTGTCTTTCCGCGGCATTGACAATCCAGTTTATTACCGGCCGTCACCCGAAACTCCGCGCTATTATATGGATTACACCGGCACGGGAAACACACTAAACATGCGGCATCCGCGCGTCCTTCAGCTCATTATGGATAGTCTGCGGTATTGGGTTCTGGAAATGCATGTGGATGGTTTCCGATTCGATCTGGCCGCAACTCTTGCGCGCGAATTGCATGAAGTTGATCGTCTTGGCGCTTTTCTGGACATCATTCACCAGGATCCCATTCTTTCCCAGGTTAAATTGATCGCTGAGCCCTGGGATCTAGGAGAGGGCGGGTATCAGGTCGGAAAATTTCCCGTGGGATGGGCGGAGTGGAACGATCGTTATCGCGATGTGATTCGATCGTACTGGAAGGGGGACGGCGGGCAAATAGGGGAACTCGCATATCGGATCACCGGTTCCAGCGACCTTTATGCCCGTAGTGGGAGGCGCCCGTACGCCAGTATAAATTTTGTCACCGCGCATGATGGGTTCACCCTTCAAGACCTCGTCAGCTATAACGAAAAGCACAACGAGGCGAATGGAGAAGGGAACCGCGACGGCACTGACAATAATCGAAGTTGGAATTGTGGCGCTGAGGGCATTACTCAGGATGCTTCGGTGAACGCCCTGCGCGCACAGCAAAAGCGTAACTTCCTCGCAACTTTGTTTTTTTCGCAGGGTGTGCCAATGCTGTTGGCAGGAGATGCAATCGGCCACACTCAGCAAGGAAACAACAACGGTTACTGCCAGGACAATGACATTAGCTGGATAGATTGGAGCGAGGGATCGAAAGATACTGAACTGCTGAAATTCGTCCGCCAAGTCATCACCTTGCGGAAGAATCATCCGGTATTTCGGCGACGGAACTTTTTTCAGGGAAGAGGAATTAAGGGAGCGGGAGTAAAGGACATTCTCTGGCTGAAACCCGACGGCAGCGAAATGACTGACGAAGAATGGGGTCAGGAGTCAGCACGCAGTCTGGGTGTATTTCTCGCTGGAGAGGGACTGGAAGAACAGGATGAGCGAGGGCGACCTGTCACAGACCAAAATTTTCTTTTGCTCATGAATGCACATCATGAACCGGTACCGTTCCAGCTCCCTACCGTGGCCTCTGGAATGGTATGGGTGGCGTTAGTGGATACATCCTGCCAAACCGCGCGCATTCCAGGCCTTCTTTATGACGCGGGAAGAATCTACGACTTGCAGACTCGATCTTTAACGGTGCTGGTGGAGAGGCAAAGAGATCAGGTTCGCGAAAAAGATCGGCGGCATGAAACGTAGGCATCGCATGCCGTTTGGTGCCGAATTGGCGGAAGACGACAGGATCCGCTTCCGACTCTGGGCTCCCAAAGCCGCGAAGGTAGATGTTTGCGTTGAGGGAAAAACCCCTTTCCGCTTCTCGATGACCCAACAAGATGACGGTTGGTTTGAACTGATAACGCACGACGCACGCGCGGGCGCCCTGTACCGGTATCAGATAGATGATGGAGAAAAGGTTCCGGACCCGGCTTCACGCTTCCAGCCTCGTGACGTTCATGGTCCCAGTGAAATCATCAACCCTTCTTCCTTTAATTGGGTGGATGAGAGTTGGCACGGACGTCCCTGGGAAGACGCGGTCATTTATGAACTCCACGTCGGCACGTTTACGCCAGGAGGGACGTTTTCGGGTGTTGAAAATAAACTCGAATATCTTGCGGATATCGGAATCACGGCGATCGAACTCATGCCCCTGTCTGATTTTCCAGGAAGACGTAACTGGGGCTACGACGGAGTGTTGCCCTACGCTCCCGACAGTTCCTATGGACGTCCTGAGGAATTAAAGCGGCTGATTCAGTCAGCCCACGCGAAGGGAGTGATGGTTTTCCTGGACGTGGTATACAACCATTTCGGTCCCGATGGAAATTATCTCAATGTGTACGCGCCACAGTTTGTTACCGGTCGCCACCGCACACCTTGGGGAGAAGCGATCAATTTTGATGGTTCTCACAGCAGAGCAGTCAGAGATTTCTTCATCCACAACGCACTCTATTGGCTAGAGGAATATCATTTCGACGGACTGCGCTTCGACGCGGTGCACGCAATCATGGACGATTCGAATCCGGACATTCTTGTTGAACTGGCGGAACAAGTCCGTACAACGATCGGAACGGATCGGCACATTCATTTAATTCTGGAAAATGGCGACAATGAGGCGCACTACCTCCGCGGCGAGAACACCGATCGGGTTTCCTGGTACACAGCCCAATGGAATGACGACATTCATCACGCATTGAACGTGTTGCTCACTGGCGAAACGGATGGGTATTACAGTGACTACGGTGTAAATCCCATTTCGCAACTTGGTCGCTGTCTGGCAGAAGGCTTCGCTTTTCAGGGGGATTACTCGGAATTTCACGCGGCAAAACGCGGCGAGCTGAGCGCTCAATTGCCCCCGCTTTGCTTCGTTGATTTTTTACAGAACCATGATCAAATCGGGAATCGTGCCTTTGGGGAACGAATCCCGAAACTGACGAGCGCCGAGGCGCTCAGAGCCGCGATGGGAGTTCTTTTGCTTGCGCCATCGCCGCCCCTGCTTTTTATGGGAGAAGAATTTGGCGCCACTACGCCTTTTTTATTCTTTTGCGATTTTTCCGGAGATCTGGCAACAGCTGTCACGAATGGTCGCAGGAGTGAATTCGCGTCATTTAAGAAGTTCTGCTCTCCTGAAACACTGGCCCAGATTCCTGACCCTAATGCCGAAGATACATTCGAGCGCTCGAAATTGAATTGGCAGAGCGCCGCCGAGAGTGCCCATCGAGAGTGGCTGAACTTCTATCGTGACTTGCTTTTAATCAGGAGAAGTCTCCTCGCCCCTCATCTGAAAGGCACAAAAGGAAGTTCTGCAGAGTTTGCCGTCCACAGCAAGACGGCTGTTACTGTAAGTTGGGTGCTTGGAGATGCCAAACTACTTACTCTGATCGCCAACCTTGGGAAGGACGCCGCTGGCTCAGTGTTACGCCCCATGGGCGATCTAATATACTCCAATGTACCCGTCAATTCCGGTCCGCAAATTGAATTATCGCCCTGGCACGTTGCATGGTTTCTTCAGCGATGACGAAAGATCGCATTCCACTATCAACATACCGGTTGCAATTTAGTCGCGATTTTACTTTTTCGCAAAGCGCCGAATTGGTGCCATACCTCGCAGCACTGGGCGTTTCCCACTGCTATGCGTCGCCATATCTGAGAGCCCGCCCCGGTAGCACGCATGGATACGACATTATTGATCACAACAAATTAAATCCTGAAATCGGCACCGATGAGGATTTCGAGCGCTTTGTCTGCGTGCTCCATGAACATGCCATGGGACAGATTCTAGACATCGTTCCGAATCACATGGGAGTCATGGGCAGCGATAACGCGTGGTGGCTGGATGTCCTTGAAAACGGACAGGCATCCGACTACGCCGGGTTCTTCGATATAGATTGGGATCCCCTGAAAGACGAATTGCAAGGGAAGCTTTTGGTTCCGATATTAGGCGATCAATATGGCACCGTTCTCGATAACGGTGAGCTGAAGCTGGCCTTTGATCGGGAAAAAGGCGAATTCAGCATCCTCTATCACGATCACAGGTTTCCGGTGAACCCAAGAGAATATCCCCGGATATTAGGACGTGGCCTGGAACGCCTGGAGCAAACGCTGAGTTCCAACCGGGAAGACTTTCTGGAATTGCAAAGTCTAATCGCGGCATTCAGTCATCTTCCCAGCCGCAGGGAAACCTCTCCAAATCAGCGGGAAGAACGCATTCGCGACAAAGAGATTCACAAGCGAAGATTAGCAGGGCTATGCGCGAAATCTGAAGAAATCTTTGGATTTCTCGAACAGAACGTTCTCGAACTGAACGGCGCTCCCGGCGATCCCAAGAGCTTTGACGAACTGCACGAACTGATCAAGGTCCAGGCATACCGTCTCGCGTATTGGCGAGTTGCCGCGGACGACATCAATTATCGTCGTTTCTTCGACATCAACGATCTGGCCGGTTTGCGGATGGAGAACGAATCGGTATTTGAAATCACGCACCGGCTCGTGCTCAATTTGCTGCGACAAGGAAAAGTTGACGGCTTGCGTATTGACCACCCGGATGGACTTTACGATCCCGCTCAATATTTTCAGCGTCTGAGACGCGAACTCAGGTGTGAGGCCGAGGTTGCTTCGGATTGTGGGCCATCTTACGTAGTGATCGAAAAAATTCTTACGGGTGAAGAAAAGATCCCCAAAGATTGGCCGGTAGACGGAACTACGGGATACGACTTCTTGAACTTGGTCAATGGATTGTTTGTTGACCCCGAATCTGTCGGAAAGATGGATCGAATTTACCGTGTATTTATCGGCGCAAGAGTGAATTTCGACAACCTCGTTTATCGCAGCAAGAAAATCGTGATGCACAATGCCCTCGCCAGCGAACTGAATGTGCTTGCGAACGCACTGACTCGGATTGCCCTTGCCAATCGTCATACGTGCGACTTCACTCTGAACAGCCTGCGGGATGCGCTTAGCAGGATCGTCGCCTGCTTCCCCGTTTATCGCACCTATATTTCGGAGAATCATGTTTCGGAAACCGATCAGAAATACATTTTGGAAGCCGTGGAGTGCGCGAAACGCCAGAGCCCAGGTTCTGATCCCAGTGTTTTTGATTTCGTTCAGGACGCCTTGTTATTAACCAAAGCCGAAACACAAGGCAAGATTTACCGCGACGCGGTGATCCGGTTCGCAATGAAAGCGCAGCAATTTACCAGTGCCGTTATGGCCAAAGGTCTGGAGGATACGAGTTTTTACCGTTATCACAGACTTGATTCCTTGAACGAAGTGGGAGGCGACCCGCGGCGGTTCGGCGAATCTGTCGAAGGATTCCACGCCAACATGGCGGAGCGCGCGAAATCCTGGCCACGCAGCATGCTGGAGACTTCGAGCCATGATACGAAACGATCTGAAGATGTTCGGGCGCGTATTAACGTGCTTTCCGAAATCCCTGCTCAGTGGGGAAAAGCTCTGCGGCAATGGCGGGAACTGAATTACGGCAAGAAGCGGCTTGTGGACGACGTGTTAGCGCCATCGCGAAACGATGAATATTTGCTGTATCAGACTTTGGTGGGGGCTTGGCCGTTGGAAGAGAAACTTGCGACTGATTCCTACTTTCGGAATCGTATAAAAGCTTACATGTTAAAGGCAGTACGAGAAGCGAAAGAAA
This sequence comes from Acidobacteriaceae bacterium, assembly GCA_003169715.1. Taxonomy (GTDB): domain Bacteria; phylum Acidobacteriota; class Terriglobia; order Terriglobales; family Acidobacteriaceae; genus PALSA-188. The sequence goes on from PNAR01000170.1 coordinate 9,613, forward strand.
AGAGCAGCTGGGCCAATCCGAACACAAATTATGAGACAGCAGTGACGGCATTCGTGGATGAAATATTGTGCCCCGGCGAAGGCGACAATGAGTTTGTGAAAAGTTTCGCGGCTTTCAGCCGGTCTACGGCCCGCGTCGGTATGTTCAACAGCCTTTCCCAGACGTTGCTCAAGCTCACATGCCCGGGTGTTCCGGATATCTATCAAGGTAACGAGCTTTGGGATTTGAGTCTGGTGGACCCAGACAACCGGCGCCCCGTTGACTATTCGAAACGCCGAAAGATATTGCAGGAGATGCAGAAGTGGCCCGAGTCCGCGGAGCATCTGAAACTTCATGTGCGGGAGTTAATCAGTCACATGAGCGACGGACGCATTAAGATGTATTTGACTTGGAAGGCTCTGACCTTGCGAAAGCAGCGCCCGGAACTGTTTTTGAAGGGAAACTACCTTTCATTGAATGTCCAGGGGCCAAAGGCAAAGCATCTATTAGCCTTCACCAGACGTTATGGGGACAGTGAGTTGATCGTCGCGGTGCCCCGACTCTGTGCGAAATTATTTAGCGCGGATGGGGAATCTTCCGTCACACAAGACTGGTGGAAAGAAACCTACATAGAACTCCCTCCGTCCGCCGAAAGAAGGACCTACCACAACGTCTTCACTGGGGAGCAAGTCAATCTCGAACCCTCTGGCCACGCATCGCGTTTACAGGCGAACGTATTGTTCGAGGCCTTCCCGCTGGCGCTTTTCGCTTATTAACCCGACGGGAAATAGAAAACTCGACAGATATTTAGCGGAAATGTTAAAACGGGTAATTTAATGGGAAGCTCTGGATAGGGTTTGGGTGGGGAAAAACGTGCCTCCCGCGAGCACTTTCTTGACTGCGTTCACCAGATCGCGCGCGGCCTCGCCTTTACTCACAGCCCCCCGGATCCCGCCTTGATGGAAATGGCTGGCGAAGTCCTCGGACAGATGGAGGGAAAACAAAATTACCGGAATATCGGGACGCGAATTTCCAATTTTGCCGGCGGCTTCCAGGCCATTCATCCCTGGCATGGTGATGTCCATAATTATGACGTCGGGCAGAAACTGAAATGCTTTTTCTATCGCCTCAATCCCATTGCTGGCTTCGGCGCAAACGCTCCAGTTAGGGACTGTCTCCAGCAGGTTGCGAATTCCCATCCGCATAACTTCATGATCGTCCACTATTAAGACCCTGACATGCGTGGGCACTTCCTGTGACGAGACGGTACTTTCCAGGTTCATAGGATTGCTTTCAATCGTTGGCTGGAATAGAAAAAAAGAGCGGAACTGCTGGCCAGCCTCGCAAAACTCAAAAATCTGCTAAATCGTATACGTCCACATAAAACAGTGCAATGGCACGATAGTGTAAACGAATAATAATCTATCTCCAATCACGTCCGGAAGGCAACTGAAACGAGGGAGCGTGGTAATGGGTTCAACTTAGTCCACGCTCGACGTCGCCACAGGAAAGACGCAACCAGCGAAAGCGGGCGAAACCGACAGTCTAAAAGTTCGTGTGAAACTTTCCATCAACTGCAACGCCGCCAGAGGCATCACGATTCACGCTCACCGACCAGCGCTTCGTGACCTGGTATTCGCCCTGAATGATTTCGCTCTGGGGTTGAGTAACGTCGGTTGAGAAAGTGAAGAAAAAATTCTTCGACAATCTCTGCTGTACCGCAATCCGCGCCGATGGATTGCTGTTATTGCCGCCCAATAATGGATCAATGGATAAACTGGAAAGCCCAGCAAGCCTCTGCACGCCACTGCTTAGCCGGCTCGCTACTCCCTGCGCAATCAACGAATTCGCGCTCAGATTTGTCGTGTCGGCTTGTTGAGTCGTTTGGCCGCGCGCGATAAGGTTGATGATGTCCACCGTCGAAAGCGGAGGGTCGGAGACATAACTGGTTTGCAATTTATTAATGGATCCGTTCACATTGATCGTCAAATTGTACTGCTGAATGGTCGTCGTCGCAGCCAGATTAACCGTGGGTTCCGTTTGGTTTGGATTGTTAAACGTAAAGATGCCATGCTGCAATTGGTAGCGGTTGTTGAGAAAAAACACATCGCCCGAATTGAGGTCAGCTCGCCCCACAATCACTGGGTCCGCGGCTGTGCCGATTGCCCGCAAATTCGCTTGCCCTTGAAGATTGACCTGAGAACTCGTTGCCTCAAGCTGTCCGGTGGATTGAATACTGATATTCAACTTCACCGCGTCAGCAAAAGTCTGGCTCGTTGACGGGATGCTGGGCCCCGTGAATTGGTTCATGAAAGTTGAGATATCGAAGTCGGAAGTGAATGACAGGTTGTCAACGAGAACGCGACCCCCCAAGGTCGCATCGCTGCGGTTACCGGTAAGGTTAAGATTGCCATCTAATACCGTCCGCAGGCCATCAGGATAGAGCAGGCGAACGGATTTCGCTTGCATTGCCAGATTAAATTGGATCTGCGGACGATATGTAATGGTTCCGCCTGCTGAAACTTCGCCGCCTCCCACTTGGCCTGTAAACTGCGTAATTCGGGCCTGATCGGTTCCTATATCAATAATCGCGTTCGCATGTGCCAGGCCGAGCGGGGCGGATGCCGTATAGAAAGACGCTCCTTTAAGCTGGATCTGGCCTTGCACCGTTGGATGGCTTGCTGTGCCTTGCGTGTTCACGTCGAGCACGATTGTTCCCGAACTCTTGACATCAGGGTTGATGATTTGCAACAGCCTCAAATCAACGGTGCCTTTTGCAACTGCACTCATCGGTTCCATATCTCCGAGCGGAATTCGCCCCCGGAGCTGAAGCGCGGTGTCAGTTCCCTTGATCTCGGCGGGCTGAATCACTATCACGGAGTTCGCATAGTCCAGGCGGATGGGTCCGGAGTTAGCAACCTGCAACGTTTGATAAGACGCGGTCAACGTTGGAATCACGATGTGTGCTTCAACGCGAGCCCTGTCCTTGAGCGGGCCCTTCAAAGTGGCATGGAACTCCATTGCGCCTTGAACCCCGTTTGGCACACTTGGGGCGTACACGGCGAGAAGCGGCTCGAGCGGAATCCTGGTGGTATCAATCGTTGCCTCCGTATAGTAATCCCCGTTCAAGTTAACGATCGCGTGCGCGCTCACCGTGGAGTGAGCCACATCTGACCTAAGCACCAGATTGGCTCGATGATTGGCAACGTTCAGTTCGGCTTTGATTCCGGTAATCGAGTTTTCGCGAAATTGAAGTTGAGACGACTGAACACTCGCCGTCAGATTGGGATTTTCCAGCGTCCCCTCGCCGCTCGCCGAAGCCGTTAACGTTCCATTCAAACCGAGATTTTTCTCCTGGATTGCTTGCAAGCGGCTCAACACAATTCCCGGAGCATCCACCTTGAATTTGTACGACTTGGTTTTCGGAACGAATGTAAGGTCAGCCGAAGCAGATCCAGCCGCCAGGCTGACATTCAGGGAAGAATTGATCGTGCCATTGGAAGCATGGAACTTGACGGCCAGATTTTGAATTGGTTCATTCACCAGGTGCGCCTGGGTGAGCCGCAGAGATCCGCTGCCGATAGGATTCAGTTCGCTCCCCCGGAGGCTAATATCTCCGGAGAGATTGCCCCCAACTGGATATTGCAGGCGCGCAAGTTGCTCGATCTGCGCCACCGGCATTTGTTTGATCGAGACATTTATGGCAATTGGGTCGGAGGCGATGTATGACCAATCGCGCAGTCCGGCACTTGCTGAGAAAGATAGCTGTCCCCGGCCCGCACTGATCAAGTCGCCATTCTGAATTGATATTCCAGATGGACTCGCTTGCGCTGTGAGACTCAGCGTACGCCACCCGCTGCCTTCCACCGCCAAATGTTGAGCATTGACTCTGGCGCTGATGTTTGGTCTCTGCCACGACCCCGTCACGGCTGCGCTCACGTCCGCAGCACCAGATGCATCGAGTAGCTGCGGCGGTTTGGCGTCAGGGGAAGCTCTCCAGCTTTGCGCGATTGCCGCGAACATCGCCAGTTCGTGCAAATCACCGGTGCTCGCGTGAAGAATCAGGTTGGAGTGGTCGCTAATTTGCCCGTTCGCCACAATCGAAGATCGCGGAGTACGAATCGTAGTCTCACGTACGGCAAGGATGCGGCGAGAGCCGTTATAAGTTATGTGCCCGGTCCCATTAACGGGAATCGTCCCTCTTCCCGCGGAGTCAAGGGCCGTCGCTCGAATATTCAAGTCCGACCCGACGCGCAAATTCTTCATACTGCCGATCCAGGAAGCGTCGGTGGTGCTTTGTAAAGTGCCGGTCACCGGAATCGTCTTTGCTCCGCTGTTATTCAGCGAAGCCTTTACCGCTTGCAAAGATATTCCGCTCAACGAAGCATGCAGTTTCGCGGTTAGGTTTGCATCCAAATGCTGAATCGCGAGAGTCGCCGCCAGCCGGCCATTCAGCAGATCAACGACAAAATCGCTTGCGAGAAAATTCCCATCAGCGAGTTGATATCCGCTGTTGAGCCTTCGTAATTCCATGCGACCTTGTGATGAAGCGATTCGCAGGACGTCGCTGGTAATCCGGCCATCGAGCCTGACATCCCGCAAGAACGGATGATCCGGTGTGCTGTGATAGGCAAGCTCGCCCGAAAGCAAAACATCTCCCGCCGTCTCAGAACCCGGTACAAGCCCCGCGACATCCTGAGAATGAATCAAGATGTTGTAGCTGCCGTCTACTTTTGGATTGTTGTAATCCGTGATTTTGGCTTGCAGCGCGGCGCGAGATGAACCGATTGTAAGCACTACGGACGATAGATTCACAGCCGAAGGACTGGCATCAAATGTTGCGGCGAGGTTGTGCGGAAGAGGAGCCAACCCGGCATATTGAATGTGCCCCTCCTGATATTTGATCTCACCCGCATAGCTCGTTGTAATCGAATTGAAGTGAGTTTCGGCGCTGAGGTCGCGCACATCGGCATTGACCGGTGTCTTTCGGTCGTTGTAGTCAACCTCGCCATTGGTCAACAGGACATGCCCAACTGCAAGGTCGAAAACATTAGTCTGCGAGCTTTTATTTTTGGGCGCGCTCGGAACAGGGACGTTGGTACGTCCGTTCTTATCCACGACCAGGTGCGCTACTGGGTGCTCAATGAGCAATTCGCTCAGATTCACGCGCCGATGCAATACGGATAAAATTCTCAGGCCCACGGTCAGCTTATCTACTCGGAGAAGTGGCTTTTCGGTGTCGGGCTCCGTCCCGTGGATAACAAAACCATATAAATGAGCCGTGAGTGTCGAAACACGGAAATCAAAATTGCGGACTTCTACTCTTCCGCCCGTGGCTTCGTTGCCTTGTTGCACGATTGTCGCGAGCACATACTGGTGAAAGCCATCGCTCCTTAGAACAAAGTAACCAGCGACAAATGTGATGACCAATAAACTCACGATGATTCCGGCCGACCACCCGATAATGCGTTTCCATTTCATAACTTCATTCCTAAAATGACTGTCCAAGCGTAATGAAATATTGCGTCGAACCGAGGCCAGGCACCGGATTCAAATTGCGCCCCACGTCAATGCGGACAGGCCCAATTGGCGTGGCGTAACGCAAACCAATTCCCACCGTATTCGTATAGTTGTCCACGAATTGATTGAAGTTAATCCGGCTGTTAATGTTCCCTCCGTCATAGAAAACAACCGCGCCGAGCGGCTTCAAAATGTCTATAGGTATGTGAAGCGGAAAGCGCAGCTCGGAATTGACAATGAAAAGCTGCTCCCCGCCCACGGGAACGGTGATCTCGACGGTGCACGCGCTTGGGGCAGTGCCGGGTGCACAGAATGGCACCAACCGTTGTGGCCCCGCGCCATTCAGAGGAAACCCGCGAATACTGTCTCCGCCGCCGGTAAAGAAAAGTTGGCTTGTCGGCACAAAGCTGCCGGCAAGGGGTTTGGCAAATCCAAGCCTTAGACTGTTGGCCCAAACCATCCCACGAATTGGGCGGTAGTAGGCATACTGCCCATAAAGTTTTGCGAAATTTGCGCTGGAGCCAAGCCCAGTGGGAGTAATCGCCAGATTTAAAGTTCCAAATGTTCCGTGATGGGCGTCTAGAGGCTTGTCGCGGGTATCTTTAATCAGCGCCGCCGAAACCGTTGAGAGTCGCACGTTCCGGTCTTGTTCCAGGACCAGTTGCGGTACAAGCAATTCAGACAGCCGCGTTTTATTGAAGTCGTAGCGAATTTGCAGCCGCGTTGTTTTCGCCTGATCGAGGGTTCTTTCCAATTGAAACGCCGCGTCCCCAAGTCGCGCAGCAAATAAAGGATTCTCAGTCGTTCGCTCGAGGGAAAAAGTTGTCAATGCCTTCCATTGAGTGCGGCGGAAATGGGGATCGGTATAGGACGCAAGGGCGCGTTGATCGAGCCGCGCGGCGAGCAGCGAGATTTCGCCGGTTTCTCCGAGTCCACGGAAATTTCGGCGTGTGTACTCAATGGAGCCTCTGGGACTCACAAACGTCGCCTGGCTTGGCACAATGCTGTTGTTGCCCGTGGCGATTGTGGGAAGACTGGGGATAGCGACTGTTCCGCTTGGCACGCTGCCGCCGCGGCGCGTAGCTTCGAAACCAATGCCGTAGGTTATGGAGTTTCGTTTGGCTTCGTGCACCTTGACGAGAGTTTCTTCGTCCGTCTGGTCCGCAATCTCTTCTTTTGGGCCGACGCTGGACCAGTCGAAAATGCCAAGATTATAGAGATCACTTTGCGCCTCCAGGAGCTTTCCCTGGCTCAAGGGAGCCTCGGCAGAAATATTTGCCGTCTCATGGATCAGCACCGGCCGTGTGACTTTTTGTCCGATCAGAACTACGTCTTTGACACGGACCTGCTGATGCTCAGTGATAACGAATGCAATATCCACTCTATGTGGATTCTCCGGATGTCGCGTGACTGGCGTTCGAACGTCCACGTTCAAGTAACCCAAGTCTAGATATTTCGCCAGTATTTGGCTGCGATCTTTGGAGACTCCGCCGGGCGAAAATGGAGTGCCTGACAGCGCGTTGAAACCGCCCGTTGGCCTCAGGCCGGCAACCGATAGATGCTGGTTGCCTTTGATCTCCACTTTGTCAATCAGTGTGCGTGCGCCCTCTTCAATCTTGAAATTGACGTCGATTTTCGGCTCATGATCCAACACTGTAGATGTTACTTTTACATCCTCATATCCTGTGTTCCGGTAGAGAGCCTGGATGTTCTTGACGCTGGCGTTCAGTAACTTTTGGCTGAACGATCCCCTCGACAGCAGGCTATGCTTCTTAATCTCGAGGCCGCCCTGCAGATCGGCATTTGAGATTTGATGGTTTCCGGTAAACACAATGCTATCCACCTTGTGCTTTCGGCCCTTATCTATGTTGTAAGCGATCGTGACCTTGTCGGCAGCGTGCTGGAAAACCGTCGTGACTTTAACGTCGAAGTATCCTTTCTTTTGAAAGTAGTTGGCCAAGTTCCGTTCTCCCTCATCAACCAAGTCGCGATCCACGGATCCCTCGCTGTAAATTGGAATCAGCTTTTTTATCTCGCGATTGGAAAGATAGGGAATCCACGATAGCGTGGCTCCCGTAGCCTTAACGTTAACCACTGGGCCCATTTTTATCGTGATTGAAATGTCCGCAAGGTTGGTCTCCGGATGATATTGGGGAGGATCGAATGTCAACCGATTGGCAAGATAATGTTGCTTAGTAAGATAAGCCTTCATCAGTGCGGTAGCTGATTTAATTCGGGAGGATCTATATGGCTTGCCAGTTTTCAGCAATCCACCCATCAGGCGTGCCCGGAATCCACGAACTGAGTGGAGCAGCCTGGCGGTTTCGTCCGGCGTCGTTCCTTGAATGTTTATCGAGCCAATGCGGGCCCGCTTGCCCAATTCGATATAGAAAATGGGATTTGCGATTTGGTGAGCATCGTCCAGCTCTACGCCGCTGTGGATTTGCGCCGCAAAAAAACCCGCGGATTTGAAAAAGTCCAGCAGCAGCTTTTCTTGATTCGGCACTTGAGATTTGTCGTAGGCCTCCTCGTCTTGGAAATTAATAACTTGTAAAAGCCTTGTATAGCTGAATAACTTTGTCGCCCCGGGGAATTGCACAACGCCGATGTAGTACGCGGGTTGTAGAATAAAATCCACCCGCAAGCCAGCCGTCTCAGGCTCGACATCAATCGAAATCCTGGTAAAATTCCCGGCTTTTATTAAGGCCAAACTGCTGGTTTCGACGTCCGTCGGAGAATAAGGCTGGCCGGCTTTTTGTGAAATCAAAGGACGGAATTGTTCGACATCTAAACGGGGATTCGCAATGATGCCAACTGCACTCACAATCTGTCCTTGATACGAGGCTTGTCCGGAAGCGCTCAATTGAAGCGCAAGAATCATGACGCACCCGAACGCGTGAGCCAGCTTCGAACGCGACTGAAAAACGCCACGCTGCTGCTTCTGATGAATGGGCACCAAGAGCACAAATCCCCGACTGAGAAGTTAGATAGCGCCTTGTGATGCAAGCATCAACGGCTAAGATGTCCATTTTCACGGCGTCACGCCCAGAGCTACATCTCCCCTCTGAATTACGAAATGAAATTGATATCGCATGTGCGCGCGCGGCCCCTATTGTTCCCATACGTGTATGCGGTAACCGCATGGATGCTTGCGAAGGTTCGATCTTCGAATGCAGCTCAATCCAGTTCGTTTCATACATGAATCCAGCCCACGAAAATACATTGTCAGCCTGATCGCCAGCAACAAGCCGGCAGGTTATGCTGAGAGCGAAGTTGGATTACGCACAGCCGAAAAGGAGACCATCATGCTCTATTGGGCGTTAGTCTTTCTGGTAGTGGCGATCGTTGCAGCGATCTTTGGATTTGGTGGCGTGGCAGTAGCCGCCGCTGGAATCGCTAAGATTTTGTTCTTTATTTTCCTAGTGTTTTTTGTGATCATGCTGGTCACTCACCTGTCCCGCAGGGGTAGCGCGGGAGTTTGAAAATTCGATCCATTCATTGAGTGTTTCTCCACGATCCGGGCTCCGGCGAATCATCGCCGGAGCCCGGATCGTTATTTGGGCCGATTTTCCAAGAGACTTTAGATCTCAACGCCACGCCGAGTTCTACAAGAGGGTATTATCTAGTGTTCCCTTGGAGGGCAACGAGTGGCGATTCTCGTGGTTGGAGGAGCTGGTTACATTGGGAGCCATACTGCGCATGCTCTTCGCCGAAAAGGAGAGGAGGTCATCATTTATGACAATCTCTCCACCGGATATTCCGTCCTCGCCGAAGGGTTCGAGCTTGTAATCGGAGACATTTCTGACTCAAAAAAACTTGCGGCTCTTCTGAGGCGAGTTGATGCGGTCATGCATTTCGCCGCGCATGCATATGTCGGCGAATCGGTCGAGAATCCACGGAAGTATTTCCAAAACAATTTGCTCGGCAGCTTGTCGCTGCTGAATTCCGTCATGGACTCCCGGGTCCGTAAATTTATTTTCTCATCCACGTGTGCGGTTTACGGTGTTCCGGTTAAAGTGCCAATGACGGAGGACAATCCGCGATTACCAGTGAATCCGTATGGATCTTCCAAGCTGGCCTTTGAATTTGCTCTCGAGGCTTACGCAAAAGCTTATGAATTGCGTTTCGTAGCCTTCCGTTATTTCAATGCGGCTGGGGCGGACGAGAATGGAAAAATCGGGGAAATGCATGATCCGGAAACCCATCTAATCCCGGCAATTTTCGAAGCGATCAAAGGAAAACGCCCGGCGCTACAGATTTTTGGTGACGATTATCCAACCCCGGACGGAACCTGCATACGAGATTACATCCACGTGAGCGATCTCGCCGAGGCGCATGTGCTGGGCTTGGATTATCTTGATAGCAAAGATTCGGTTGCCTTAAATTTGGGCACTGGGCAAGGATATTCGGTGAAAGAAGTAGTCTCGACCATCGAGAAAGTCGTTGGACTGAAAGTGCCAAGCCAGATGGCGCCACGCCGCCCAGGTGATCCGCCGTCATTGGTGGCCGACCCGTCTCGCTCGGAAAAATTAATGAATTGGAAGGCGAAGCGCTCTCTTGAAGAGATTGTTTCGAGCGCATGGAAATGGGCTGAAAGCCGGAGTTAAATTGGGCGTCGCAGAACGGCTTAGCCTCTGGCTGATGGGGCGGCCGCACGTCTAGGCAATATCTCCCCGATACGGCGAATCTGTGCTCCGACGCCGCGCAATTTTTCTTCGATGTGTTCATACCCGCGGTCAATATGGTAAACGCGGTCAATAATCGTCTCTCCATCGGCGACGAGCGCTGCCAAGACCAGCGACGCGGATGCTCGCAGGTCCGACGCAAGAACCGCGGCCGCGCTCAACGGAGTCTTTCCACGAACGACGGCCCGCCGTCCCTCGATCTTGATATTTGCTCCCATCCGGACCAGCTCCTGCGCGTGCATGAAGCGGTTTTCAAAAATATTCTCGATGATTTCCGAAGTTCCTTCAGCCTGTGTCGCAAGCGCCATGTACTGGGCCTGCATATCGGTCGGAAAACCCGGATATTCCTCCGTAGCAATATCCGCCGCCTTGAATGGAGTATCGCCCATTACGCGAACCGATTCAGGTCCGGTTGTGGTTTTAACTCCCACCTCATTTAATTTCTCCAGTAACGCAGCAAGGTGCCGAGGGTCGCATCCCGCCACGTTAAGATCTCCTCCCGTAAGCGCGCCTGCGATTATGAATGTCGCCGCTTCGATCCGGTCTGGAATGATGCGATGCTTCGCTCCATGCAGCTTCTCAACGCCTTTTATGCGAATTATGGATGTGCCGGCGCCTTCAATTCGCGCTCCCATCTTGTTCAGTAAATCCGCTAAATCCACGACCTCCGGCTCGCGAGCACAGTTGCGCATCACGGTTTCACCTTCCGCAAGCGCGGCTGCCATGAGCAAATCCTCAGTGCCGGTAACCGTGATTTTATCGAAGACTATTTCCGCACCTTTCAACCTCTTCGCCGTCGCTTCGACATATCCATGTTCTTGCGCGATATGCGCGCCTAGAGCTTCCAAGCCCTTAATGTGCATATCAATCGGACGGGCGCCGATCGCGCATCCTCCAGGTAAAGAAACACGGGCGGTTCCGCAACGCGCGACCAGCGGACCCAAAACTAGCGTGGACGCCCGCATTGTTTTTACTAACTCATAAGAAGCTTCTGGAGAAGCAAGCGTGCGGCAACAAATTGTTGTGCGATGCTGGGCTCGTCCGTAGCCCAATTCAACTTCCGCTCCCATCGCCGCAAGCAATTTTCGAGTGGTCTCAATGTCCCGGACCTGAGGAATATTTTCGAGGATGACCGGCTCTTCCGTGAGAAGAGCCGCGGCCATGCATGGCAGAGCCGCATTCTTCGCCCCGCTCACCCGGATTGTTCCCAGCAATGGATTGCCGCCACGTATTACAAACTTGTCCATATAGAAGATTGCCCGGCCTTTATTCTAACGGGGAAAAGTTCTAACCGTGGCAGGAGGAAATAATCGAGAGGGCACGGCCTTCCAGGACTCTATTCCCCCGAGTCTCTCTGTGCGTGAGCAATCGCCTGACGCACATTTCCCCCGACAGATTCGAGCGCCTTCTCGGCCTTGCTTGAACTAACTCCAGTTTGCAACATTACCAGCGCCGCGGGAACGCTTCCGCCGGACGCCTGGAGCGCCTTCTTAGCTTTCTCGTGGGGGATATTCGAAGCGCGCTCCAGGATTGTCACTGCGCGTAAGGCGAGTTTCTCATTTTTAGGCCGCACGTTAACCATAAGGTTTCCGTAAACGTGTCCCAACCGCGTCATAGCGCCACTGGAGAGCATGTTCAGCACCATCTTTTGCGCGGTGCCAGCCTTCATGCGAGTGGATCCCGATATCACCTCAGGTCCGGTCTCGACAACGATCCCGATCTCTGCGGCCTTTTCTAGTTCTGAATCTGGATTGCAGACAACAGCGATGGTCTTCGCGCCTTTTCGCCGCGAGTATCGTACCGCCGCGATAGTGAAAGGAGTTCGTCCGCTGGCGGCGATTCCAACAACT
>PNAR01000016.1 GCA_003169715.1 Acidobacteriaceae bacterium
GTGACGTATGCGCGCGGCCATGTGCACACGAACGGCCTGGAGAACTTCTGGAGTCTGCTGAAACGCTGCTTGAAGGGAACGTATGTGAACGTCGAGCCCTTCCATCTGTTCCGCTATCTGGATGAACAAGCGTTCCGGTTCAACGAGCGCAAGAATGAAGATGGCGACAAGGGCCGATTTGAAAAAGCGATTGCCGGAATTATCGGTAAGCGCGTCACGTGGAAATCCCTAATCGGGAAGGATGACGCGCAGATGGAGTTGCTTCCGGCATAAAAGACAGGGCAGAGGGAAGCGAAAAAAATAGCGTGCATTAGTGCACGTGCTGTGCTGTAGGTACGTTTGTGGAACCACCGCCAGCCACAAAGAACGAGCCCACTCCATTTCAGAAGTTCGATGCGCTAGCTCGCCGCATCATCCAGGTTCCCAAAAAGGTGGTAGATCGTAGATCTAAGCAAGCTAAGGCTAAACGGGAACACAAGAGACATAGCGCAAAATGAAGGTTGAAAAACCAAATGAAGGGCTAATTAAGTGGCTTGGCAATGCCAAGCCTTACGAGGTCGGAACAAATGGCCGCAGAGTAGTTTTTGACGGACGAGAAATGGAACCGGAAGCTGCGATCTTTTTAGCCACTGAGATACTTATTGCGGCCCGTTCAGCCATGTTTCGTATTCGATCTCAATTACCTCAGGATAAGCGCTTGGAAGCGAAAAAGTCTTTTCCTTCCACCGATTTAGGCAGTACTCCACCTCTCCCACATGAATCGGCTTCTTCGCCGTAACAACAAAAACGCGTTTGTCCTTTTCAGTCCCGCTTGGAACTGTCCACTTTGTTAATCTGATCGGGTCATCTGGCATCATCGAGTAATTAGCACCAACCGAGCCAAGACGACGTTTGGCGCGGCGCTTGCTTAATATGATGCGTGCGCGTGTTTCTCCTCAACGTGCTGGTCATTCTTTTGATCGGCTCTCCTCTGCTTTTGCTAGAGGTAATCCGGCGCCGTTCCAAGTAGATTGACGAGCATCATGGCGGACTCAGCATGGCGCTCTGGTCCGTGACGCTGATCGCCGTTTACCTTTGGGCCTTGCCTAGACTCGGTTTGCGACCGAACTGGCACGTTCTTTCACCGTAACGACGCTTGAACACAAAGTCGTTGAAATCAGGAAACCCGAAACGGATATTTCGGTCAGCGGAAAAGTTTCGGACCGCGTCGGAAATCTTGGAACGCACCGCAAACCTCTCCGGCCCTTACGTTGTCCTTGCCGCCTTTGCCGTCGAACTTTATCTCAAAACTCTTTCCGTGCTTCACCGTGGAGAGTTCTTAGTGACGCACGATTTGTCGGAGTTGTTTGAAAATTTAGATCGCACAACGAAGGACAAGCTCAGAAAACACCACGAACGAATTGTCTTCGAGTATTCAGGATTTCCAACCCTAGCAAGGCTCGGAGTATCAACCAGTCTCGATTTCTTTGTGAATCTGAATCGAAATGCTTTTGAAAACTACCGTTATACTCACGAGGGAAATGCAAAGTCAGCGTTTTTCTTGGTCCCATTTACGCGATGTTTGCGCGAACGAATCGTCCGGCTTCATCCCGAGTATAAGACCGCCTGATACGTCGTTTATATATCCACATGCCAAGCTCGTTGAACACCAACTCTAAGCGTCGAGTTATTCGCGCTCGTTTCGGCAGGTAGTCGATGACTAATATTCCGCCTTGTTTTCGTTCCGATAAAGTTCCAAAGCCCTTGATGGTCGCGCCTATTAGCTCTCGCGGAAACGCAAAACCATCCTGATGCCGCCAGCGGCTCGGAAGTAGAGGAATTAGCTCACTGCTATCTATCCCCGATCCGTTACGGCAGTAATCCATTTGACTCATATATGAAGACAGAAGCAGCCAGGATAATTGGTCTGATGAAGCAACTTGCTCCTGACGATCATGTTGATAAAAACGATCATCTTAGGGTTCATGTTTATCAAACTCGATACATGGCTCAGTTAATGGTTGTCGTCACCGAAGAACAAGAAGAAGTCAGCTTGCAAAGTTCAACGGCAAACGACATGGATTATTTTCCTAACCTTCGCTCTGGTCGCGCTCACGGCGGCCTTGCTTCTTTTCACTGTACGCCTGTATAAGGACCAACGCGCACATACAAAACGAGAACAGACAGCAAGCCCACACAACGCAAAAACACCATAGCGGAATTACGCCAAGGCGTAACCAAGCAGTGAGCGCAACCGAGCCAAGCCCTATCACGGCAGCAAAGTAACATCACAAAACTCTGTGTGAGTCATGTCATTTATTGCCGCTACAGCGTTTGAGCCCTGCCTTCTGCGCAGTTCGGAGTAGAGGAGAAGGAGAAGCGGGAGTAAAGTGCCTCACTCTGTGGATCTGGTGGCTGCCTAGCGGCAGCCGCGCGTTTACCGAGGTGTCTGGTCTGATTCGATGTCCATTACCAAGCACGTGCCCGGTCCGCCGCTTCGGGATTTCATAGAACTCTTTTGGTTCCTCGATGGCCGAGGCCTCGCGGAGCGCACGCAAAAAGAAGCGATTCTGCCCGATGGCTGCGCTGCACTCGTGATCAATCTTTCGGAGAACGTGGTGCGCATCTTCGAAGACATCCGCAACGACTCGTCAACAAAACTGAGCGGCAGTATTTTCTGCGGGCCGCAGTCCACGCCTTACGCTGTCGCACCGACGGCGACCAGCGTCATCGGCGTCCATTTCCGGCCCGGAGGGGCCTTTTCTTTCTTGCCCATGCCTTTGGAAGAACTGCGCAACGCGCACGTGGCAATCGAATCGATCTACGGCGCGAGCGCCGGTGCGCTCCGGGATCGATTGATCAATGCTATCACGGCCAGGGAGAAGTTCGCGATTCTGGAGAATTTTTTGCGCTGCCGGATGATCGGCTCAGTTCCATTGCACCGAGCGGTGACTCACGCGGTGCGTTGCTTTCAAAGCGAGCGAGCGCCAGCGGTCTCGGAAATCGTGGAGCAGATCGGACTCAGTTCGCGCCGGTTTAGCAGAATTTTCAGCGAGCAGGTGGGGCTGACACCCAAGGTTTTCCACCGGGTGCAACGGTTCCAGCGAACGATGGATTCAGTGACTTCCGCGAGAGAGGTGGACTGGCCGCGGCTGGCGGTCGAGGCTGGCTACTACGATCAGGCTCACTTCATCCATGAATTTCATTCCTTTTGTTCGGTGACTCCGAGCACATTTCTCGGCACCACCGTCGGGCAGCGGAATCATCTTCCGCTGCGAAGCTGAGATCCGGCGCAGGTCATTTTTTTACAATACGGCGCGGCGCACCGCGCACAGACTAGGCGCAGATGAAGACCAATGACAGCGCCGAGAAG
>PNAR01000484.1 GCA_003169715.1 Acidobacteriaceae bacterium
CCTGCTATCTGATTTTGTAGCTCGTTCTTTGTATCTTTTTCCATTTGACAGGAACTATAGCTAATATTACTCAACTTACGTAAACTCGCTTGCGCTTGATTTTTATCGAAAAAGGGGTTGCTCATGTCGGCAATCGCGGGCTTTGCAGTCCCCGCCATCATGGCAAGGTTGACCGCAAGAGCGGTGGCGACGACGAGCTCCTAGGAGGGCCTTCCAATGCGATGGATCAGACCCGTGGCATTTACGCTGCTGCTGATTGGCGGGTTCGGAATGGTTCGAGGCGGCCTGCCTGCGCTCTCTGCGCAGTATGGATTACGGTACGGAAACCCCTGCATATCAGACAAAGACTGCGATCCCGGAACAATTTGCTTCATGTGGTCCGATGGAAGCAAAACCTGCGAAGCTCCATCTGACTTCGCTCCTGGCCATTACGCTCCTCAGATCGGTGGTCCGACACCGCAGGCCTGCCATTCGACCACGGAATGTCCGGGCGACACGCTCTGCTTGACCTCCGGGAACACACCTCCTGGTACTGGGTATTGCATTGGAGGTGCCACTGGCTTGCACGGTGTCTGCTCTCTACCGAATTGCCTGCCCTGAAATTGGAGCTATCGAACCAAATGATCTTGCAGGGTAATTGGCTATTTAGGATCGTCTTCAGGGCGATCTTGGTTTTAGAGCTTAGCGGTCCACTCCTAACCTGCAGCCCGGCGCTGGGTGCCGATACCGCGTTGACTTCATCGTTCTCGTGGACATTTATTGGCCCGCAGCCGATGAGGAACGAGACCGTAGTATTCGGAAGCCAAACTTTGGGTGGCCCCTTGCCGAATGCGACCGGTCGCGTGACTTCCGTGGCTCTCGGCACGGCCGCACAAGGTACGCCAATCGTCGTCGGTACGGCAGGTGGAGGCGTTTGGGTAAGCACGGACGGTGCGGCGACATTCACTCCATTCACGGACTCCCTTCCCCAATCCGGCGGCACCTCAATTTACGGTCCCAGCCAGGCCATTGGCGCCGTTGCGGTCGATCCAACGGGCACTTCCACGACCGTCTATGCGGCTACCGGCGAAGGCAATAGGTCCGGCGACAGCTACTATGGGATCGGAATCTTCAAGTCGGCGGATTTGGGCAAAACCATCAACTGGCTGCTTTATCCCGGCATGTCTTTGACTTCCGGCGGCACGTTCGGCCATCCATCGTTCACCCGGATAGTGGTTGTGCCTCAGGGCAGCGGAAAATCACCGTACCTATATGCTGCCGGAGTTGCGCTCGGCAATAGCAGCAACCGGGCGGGCGCCGCTTATCGCGAATCTCAGCAGACCGATAGAGGCCTGTTTGAGTCAACTGACGGGGGCCTAAGCTGGACTCGCACCGCCTCCTTTCCCGGCGCGGCTTGCGCACCAAATTGTGACGTTGATGACGTCGCGGTTGATCCGAATGCGCCCAGAGTCGTCTATGCAGCGGTTGACAATACCGGTGTTTACTATTCCACAGATTCGGGATCGACCTGGACCGCCGTGTGTTCGAAATCAAATCCCCAGTGCAGTTCAAGTGTCGGGCGAATCAGCCTAGCGACAGAGACCGGAACTACGGGCTTGGGAACGGTATATGCCATTTATGCCTCTCCGCTGGGTCAGAATAACGACGCGTATATCGGACTGTATGAATCGACCAACTATGGAGTCGATTGGACGGCCCGAGTTGTCCCGCATCAGCAGATCGTCGGCCTGCCGAGCTGTTACGAGCTCGACGGCGACTTCAATCTTAGAAACGAGGTGACCGGCTGCACGACCTCCTTTACTCAGTACGCTTTCGGCCATTACGACCAGATAATGGCGGTGTCCCCGGCTAATCCGGCAACGATCTATTTCGGCGGCGTAGCACCATATAACTCAAATGACTCCGGCATGACGTGGACGCCACTGGCGCCCTCTGGTGCAACACATCCCGATCAGCATGGCGCGCAATTCGTGCCATGCACCGGAACGCCGTGCTCTAGCAACACAATATATACTGGCACGGACGGCGGCCTATTCGTAGCGACCATCTCTCCTCAGATAACTCTCACAGCGAAAAATGAATCTATCGCGGCTGGACAGATACAAGGTCTAGGTTCGAACTGGCCGAGTCCCAGCGGTGTACTGGCAGGATTTCAAGACAATGGCACTCAATTGTACTCTGGAAGCGCCGGCTGGCCTGCGGTCGAAGCAGGAGATGGTGGCGTGACCCTTTTTGACCATCTGCCAGATCCGACGAACAAGACGCAATATTGGGCCTACCATACGTTCGCGAGCGGCTTCAGCCAATACGGTGGGCAGTATCCCGACATCTCCATGTCCGAAGATGGAGGCAGTACTTGGAATTCTACCACCCCGACCACTCAGATACATAATAGTATGGTATCCGCGAATGACGCGGGTGCCATATTTTACCCTCCTTTCGCGGTAGATCCAATCAATGCCCACCGAATCCTTTTCGGTGCACACTCCGTTTATGCATCTACAAATGGCATGGTGAGTTGGGCGCAGCAAACGACCTCGACTATGACCGGCGCAAACTGTGGCACTTCCAGTCTGTGTGCACTTCAGGATATCGAATTCGCTCCTTCGCAATCCCAGAATGAAGCTTGGGCTTTGTCGGCTTGGACAAGCAACGTCCCCGCACAAATCAGCTATACGAACGCCGGCCTCAACAGTGGAGCTACCTGGAATTCGGCTAATGGCAACCTTAATCTTACAAACGTTCAACCCACTTCGATCACCATTTCGCCATTCTACAATGCTATAACCATGACGGGAACTGAATATGTGACCCTTGCCGGATTTCGAGCAAGCACGGGAATGGGGCATATTTACGTGACAACGAATCATGGAACAACATGGACTGAAGCGGATGGCAATCTCCCCAATATACCGGTGCTGAAGTTATTAGTGGATAGGAGCGATCCGACGGGGATGAGTCTGCTCGCCGGTACCGACTCCGGACTCTTTCAGAGCCTCGACGGCGGAACAACGTGGACCAAAGTCAGCGCGATCCCGAACGTTCCTGTTTTCGATATTACCCAAAACGATCAGTACGAAATTGTTGTTGGGACGCACGGGCGGGGCGCGTACAGATTAGCACCGCCTGTCATATTCAGAAGCGTCAGTACACAAGGCGAGCAATCCGAAGCGGGATCAGGCTTCGTCAAAGTCTACTACCCGGCGAATA
The DNA here is from genome assembly GCA_003169715.1 of Acidobacteriaceae bacterium. Classification (GTDB taxonomy): domain Bacteria; phylum Acidobacteriota; class Terriglobia; order Terriglobales; family Acidobacteriaceae; genus PALSA-188. The sequence continues at coordinate 3,211 of PNAR01000484.1, forward strand.
TCGTTCCAGGCGACCGACTAATTGCGATGGTCCGATATCCAGGTTGTTACTCTGGCGCGGGTAGCATCGTACCCCCAGTCGGATCAGGTTGGAATCAGATTGGCACGACCGAGTCGTATGCGACGTCG
>PNAR01000107.1:0-4753 GCA_003169715.1 Acidobacteriaceae bacterium
GAGTGGCTGAGGGACGAGCCCTAAGAAGCCACGACAACCGGATCGAAAGGCAACTTTCGGTCGCCTGGTGTCAACTCTCGCCCTTGGAAAAGGGGGAACATGAGATTCGGGGTGCCGAATTTCAGCATCTCGCGCCTCTTTCCTAATTCCAGGGAAAGAGGTTTTCGTATTTTAGGTTACTTTCGGACGCTCGTCCCCCGGCCGCTCTCGCTGCAAGAAAGAGAGTAGCTGATGAGATACGAACTGCGCTGTCGTGAATGTAATAAGAGCTGGGGAAACCAGGCACGCTCGATTTGTGACGATTGCTTTTCGCCCCTCGAAGTCTTCTACGATTACGACTCCATTCGAAGCAGTTTTACCCGCGAAAAAATCTCGCAGGGACCTCCCAGCATGTGGCGCTATTCGGACCTGCTTCCACTGCCGCCACATTATCAACCAACCGTGCCTGCTGGGTTCACGCCACTGCTGAAAGCGCCGCGCTTGGCGCGAGATTTGGGCACGAAGAATCTTTATTTGAAGAATGATGCCGTCTGCCTGCCTACGCTGAGCTTCAAAGATCGCGTGGTGGCAGTGGCGCTCGCGCAGGCACGCGCGTTTGGATTCGATACCGTAGCCTGTTCCTCAACGGGAAATCTCGCGAATTCAGTCGCGGCACAAGCGGCTCGCAATGGATTCAAGTCCTGGATTTTTATTCCAGCCGATCTCGAGCCGGCAAAAATTATTGGTACGCAAGTATTCGGCGCGAAGTTGGTTCGGATCTCCGGAAGCTATGACCAGGTAAACCGTCTGTGTTCGCAGATCGCAGACGAACGCAACTGGGGATTCGTCAACGTAAATCTACGCCCTTATTACGCTGAGGGATCGAAAACCGTCGGTTTCGAAATTGCCGAGCAGCTTGGCTGGCGCTTGCCGGACAATGTTGTAGTTCCAATGGCAGGCGGGTCGTTGATTACCAAAATCAAAAAAGCATTCGAAGAATTGCAGGAATTAGGGTTGGTTGAGCCGAAGCCAGTTAAATTCTTCGGCGCACAGGCGACCGGATGTTCGCCAATCTCCACGGCGGTGAAGGCAGGAAATCCCGAAATCGATCCGCAAAAACCTTCCACAATTGCGCGGTCTCTCGCAATCGGCAATCCCGCCGACGGTCACTACGCAATTCGCGCCATCAATAAAAGCGGCGGCTGGGCCGAAGATGTTTCCGATCCCCAAGTCGTGCGCGGGATTCAAGACCTCGCCGAAACCGAAGGCATCTTCACCGAAACCGCCGGCGGTGTGACCGTCGGATGCGCTCGCAAACTCTCTCACCAAGGCCGCATTCGTCCCGAGGAAACCACGGTTCTATGCATCACGGGCAACGGACTGAAAACGACAGACGCGCTCGTTGGACAATACGAATCCGAGACGCCAATCGCCGCTAAGCTTGCCGACTTCAACAAGTATCTGGAGAGTGTGCTGGACGCTCCCGTAAAATCGGCAATTCCTGAAACTGTGGAGGCTTGAGAAGACAAATGACGATTACAGTTCAAATCCCCACTGCCCTGCGCCGCCTCACCGCCGGAACCGACAAGCTCACCTGTTCCCCGGCGAATCTCGGAGAACTTCTCTCCGAACTGGACCAGAAATTCCCGGACCTGAAACCACATCTGCGAGACGCTTCCGGCCAGATCCGCCACTTCCTGAATATCTACGTAAACGAAGAAGACATACGCTTCCTGGGCGGCGAAGGCTACGCCTTCCAAGAGGGCGACGAAGTCCTGCTAGTGCCATCGATTGCGGGAGGTGTCGGTGAGCGAATTAACGCATGAATGACCCGACCGCGAGGGATTTAACGACACAGAAATAGCGCCTTTTTTTACACTCCCTTCTTGTTCATCCAATTGAGGATTTCTTCGCAATCAGTATTGGCGCAAACGGCAGCCTTCCTTGCAAAGGTTCGGGCATTTGCAACGCTCTTTTTCGATCGTCCCGGCTCGGGTCGGCCAAGAAGGTCCAGACACCCTCGTCGAAGATGCGGCCAGGAGCGATTACCCTTGCGCCGCAGCGCAACCAACGCCTGACCAATTGGGTCGTCACCCTCAAACGTAGTCTGATGCTCGATAGTGGAGTGCCCGCCTTTGCTGAGTGGAATTGGAGGGCGACCGTCTCGCAATGGATGGTGCAGTTCGTAGTCAGCACCGAGCGGAATGCCCGTGACGAGACAGACGTCCGTTGATTCTCGACAGAGATCACGGGCCACGCCGCCTAGCAGGTAGCGATCAGTCGCGGCTTGCTCGGCGGCTACCCATTGTTTGAGTGCGTTAAGAGCCAGACAGAAGACTCGAAAACCATCGGGCAGGCGTTCTGCAAGCGCTTCCGGTAGAGGGTTCTCATCTAGAAAAGTGCGTATCGATCCTTTTATGGAGGCTAGCCTTGTAGATTCGGTGAGAAGTGTTTCGCCCAAACTGTCAATAAGATCGCTGAAGACCTCGCGAGGGACCTTTCGGTTGAGAACGATAGGGTCGGTTCTCGCCAAGTTTTGGTAATGATCAATGTACTTCTTTAGCAAAGCAATTTTTTCGGCTTTCGATAAAGGCGATCTGTTGACTGGACGCTGGTATGCCATTTTTGGCTTTTTAGCTAGAGGCGGCCTTTCGTGGCGAAGTATACGCCACACCGCGACGCCGGGAGGTGCCCATACGTAGAACCTTTTGTAAAAGTGAGCGGCTGAGGTGGTTCTATCCTCTTCCTTCTTTGCGGCGAGCCCACCCAATCACGAAGAACCACGCGAAGAAGGTGATTCTTCATCCACAGGAAGCGGACCAGCATTTGGTAAAGAGNNAATCTAACTAACTGGTTAATTAAATTAATGGCAGTCATTTCCAAGCCGCAACACGGTTCCCGTCGCCGCCCCGAAGAAAGCAGGGCCTCTATCCTCCATGCCGCAGTGCGCGAGTTCGCTAATGAGGGCGTCTCTGGTGCCAGAACCGACGCTATCGCCCGCACTGCGAAGGTAAACAAGGCTCTGCTCTATTACTACTTCAAAGACAAAGAGGCGCTCTACGGAGCGGTGCTCGATCAAGTATTTGGAGGACTCGCGCAGAGCGTTCGCGAGGCGTTGTCGCGGCAGCAGCCTCCCAGCGAAAGAATCCTGGCTTATGCTGGCGCCCATTTCGACTACATCGCAAGCAATCCGCTTTATCCCCGGATCGTACAGATGGAGATGATGCGCGCGGGACGGGGAAGGCCCGCTCAGTTCGAAAGAATCGTGAACCAATATTTCCGGCCGATTTTTACTCAAATTGCGAAGACGCTCGCTAAGGGATTTTCTCAAGGCGAATTTCGGCAGGTCGAGCCGATGCAGTTTATTCCTTCGATGATTTCCGTCATCGTCTTTCACTTCACCGCCGCGCCGGTGTTGCGGATGATGAGTGGCGCCGACCCCATGTCTCCGTATTGGCTTGGTGTGCGCCGTGCTGCCGTGCTGGACTTCATTTCGGCGGCATTATTCGTGAAGGCCAGCAGCACTCCAATGGCCCGGACGAAGCCACTAAGAGGAAAGCAAGGAGCGGCCAGGTGAGCGCACGAAATAAATTTCTGATTACGCTTTCGATCGTGCTGGGGATTTCGCTGATCTACTATTTTGTCTCGACGCCCCGTTCCGGCGATTTGATATTGATTGGCACGGTGGATTCGAACCAGGTAATCGTGAGTCCGCAGGTCGGTGGCCGTCTCGTCAAGCTCCTGGTGGATGAAGGTTCGCAGGTGAAACAGGGTGATTTAATTGCGGTACTCGATCCATCGGAACTGGAAGCTGAAGCCCGCGCGGCGGCGGCGACGATTGACAGTTTGAAATACAAAGTGGCGGAGACACAAAGCACGCAGACAGCCATGCAAGGCTCGACCACGAGCAGCGTTGCCAACGCCCAGGCCAAGCTGGCGTCTACTCGCGCGCAGCTTCTTCAAGCCGAGGCCACTCTTCAGCGTACCCAGAGCGACAGCCGCCGCATGATCGAACTGGCGAAGCAGGGAGTCGCCTCCGATCAGGACCGCGTACAGGCGGAAACGAATCTCACCGCGCAACAAGCAGTCGTGCAAGCACTAAAAGATCAGGTCACCGCCGCGCAAGCCGATCTCAGCACGGCCGTCGCCAACGTGCATCAAGCGCGGGCCGCGCAGAGCACAGTGCAATCCACTCGAGGTCAACTGGCGAATGCCGAAGCGATGTTGAAAGAAGGCGAAGTTCGCCTCGGCTACACCAAGATTTATGCGCCGGTTACCGGCACGGTCTCGGTGCGGGCGGCCCGCGAAGGCGAAGTATTAAATGCAGGACAGCCAATCGTCACAATCGTGGATTTAAACGACACATGGGTTCGCGCTGCGATTCCCGAGACCGAAGCTGATCACATTGGATTCGGCGATACGTTGCGAATTCGGCTCCCAGGCGGAACCACCGTGCCGGGCAAAGTTTTTTTCAAGTCGCCGGAAGCGGACTTCGCTACCCAGCGCGATGTGAGCCGCCGTAAACGGGATATTAGAACGATCGTTCTGAAAGTCAGGCTGGACAATCCCAAAGGCGCTTACGTTCCGGGCATGACCGCGGAAGTGTTGGTATCTCCCGCGCAATTAAAAGGCGCGCAACCGCCGCAACAGGCTGCATCGGGGACCCCATGACTGCCAACCTCAAAACCAACGGAAGCTCGGAGGGCGTCAAGGTTTCCTCGGAAATCAATGCGATCGAAGTGAATCACATCGTCAAGAAATATGGCGACTTCAC
>PNAR01000107.1:4766-4978 GCA_003169715.1 Acidobacteriaceae bacterium
CTGGGTCCCAACGGTGCGGGCAAATCAACATTGATCCGAATGATGACTACGCTAATTCCGATCACGGCGGGGACGGCCTGCATTGCGGGGCACGATGTTCAGAAAAACCCGGATGCGGTAAGGCGGACCATAGGTGTGATTCCGCAAGCCCTGACCAGCGATCTCGATCTCACCGTTGAAGAAAACATGAGTATCTACGCGAAGCTCTATGA
>PNAR01000339.1 GCA_003169715.1 Acidobacteriaceae bacterium
TCGCCGTCGTCGGCACGGATATCGTTGACAATCTTTTTCCCGGCACCGATCCGCTTGGGAAAGAAATTCGAATAGACGGGCAAGTCTATACGATAGTTGGCGTGGGTACGAAACAGGGGAAGACGATGGGTCAAAGCCTCGACAACTATGCTTTGATTCCGATCTCGACTTACCTGAAGCAATACGGCGAGCACACTTCGATACGCATCTCCGGCAAAGCGAATGGCATTGGCACGCAGTTGGAAACTGCTCTCGATGAGGCGCGCGCTATCGTGCGGGCCCGCCGCCACGATCCGCCGGGGAAGCCGGACAGTTTCGCCGCGGAAACTAACGCCAGTTTTCTCAGTATTTGGTCTGACCTCAGTGGAACATTTCTTCTTGCCATGATAGGGATTGCCGCCATTTCGTTGATCGTTGGCGGTATCGTAATCATGAATATCATGCTGGTATCTGTTACGGAGAGAACTCGCGAGATCGGAATTTGCAAAGCTCTAGGTGCGCGCCGAAAAGACGTGCTGATGCAATTTCTAATTGAATCAGTCGCTTTGGCTTTCATGGGGGGTGTCTTGGGAGTGTTACTCGGAATTAGTTTCGCCAAGTTAGTGACCGCGCTGATTGGGATGCCTTCGGAGATTAAACTATGGGCGGTTGGCGCGGGATTGCTGGTATCCGCGAGCGTAGGCGTATTTTTTGGAGTGTATCCGGCAAAGCGAGCGGCGACTTTGGATCCGATAGCGGCCCTGAGATTCGAACTGTGAACATCCATGAACTACCGCCGAGCACGCTGAGTTCGCTGAGAATTAGGTTTTTAGTTCCGTAACTCGGCGGTTTCTGCGTTCTCTGCGGTAGAGGAGTTTGAACTGCAACATGATGCGTAAAGGCGATTACGGCGAAATTGTTCGCATGGCTCTGAACACGATTCGGAGTAATAAGCTGCGCTCGGGACTAACCGTATTAGGAATTGTTATTGGTGTGACGGTGGTGATCGGAATTTCTTCGATCGTCAGCGGCTTGAACGAAAGCGTAGAGGCATCCATCACCAGCATCGGCTCAAACCTGATTTTCGCGTACCATATTCAGCCATTCAGCTTCAGCCGTCCTACAGCCGAAATGCGCGCCCGAAAGGGATTGACGCCTGACGATGCGGAAGCCATGAAGCAATTGCCATATGTGCAGGCTGTTACCGTCGGAGTGCGCTACGAAGATCAGAATTTCGGAACGGGTAGATACGTAGTGAAGTACGGCGGCCGAAAAGTCAAGAACACGATTCTCGAGGGTGATACGCCGGATTGGAAAAATGTCTATGACCTGGGATTGACTGCCGGGCGATGGTTCACCGACATTGACAACGAGCGCCACATGAATGTCATCGTTTTGGGAGCGGATACCGCGAAAGAACTGTTTCCGGACGGAGGAGCGCTCGGTAAAGACATAACTATTGAAGGACAGATGTTCACAGTGATCGGAGTCGCGGAGCCACGAAAGGCGGCCTTTGGCGGCGGGAAAAATCCTGACGACAACTTGATACTTTTTCCGCTTACGACTTTCCGGAAGCTGCATCCCGAGCTAAAGTATTTTTGGATCAGCGCGAAAGCAACTTCGCATGACGATATGCCGAAGGCGATTGACGAAATGCGCGAACTGCTACGGCGCCGCCGCAAAGTGCCCCCGGAAAAGGAAGATAACTTTGCGGTGTTTACTCAAGACGCTTTGTCGGACGTGTGGAAGCAAATTTCCGGTGGCATTTTCGTTTTTATGTTTGCCGTTTCGAGTGTGGGGCTGATCGTGGGTGGAGTGGGCGTGATGAATATCATGCTGGTCTCGGTGACGGAGCGAACCCGCGAGATCGGCGTCCGCAAAGCGATTGGGGCTAGGAAGCAAGATATTCTTATGCAATTCACGCTTGAGGCCATTACTCTGACTGCGCTTGGCGGGGTGATCGGCATTTTGCTGGGTGCGGGAGTGACGTGGCTGATTCCCGTTATTTGGAAGTCATTGCCGGCGCAGATGTCGGTATTTTGGGCCACCTTCGCGTTGATTTCCGCAGCTGCGGAAGGTTTATTGTTTGGCATTTATCCGGCGTGGAAAGCGGCTAATCTGGATCCCATCGAATCGCTTCGCTACGAATAGTCTCTTCTGAATGATTCACAGCATAGTGAGGGTCGTCGAAATCGTCGCGACAATCGGCGCAATTTCCGGGATCACTTATAGCCTACTTTGCCTTTGGAGCGCGATAAGTTTTCTTCGAGCGGGAAAAGTGGCGGGCGAGGGAATCCGCCCCGCACTACCTGTTTCGATTTTGAAACCTCTCAAGGGTACTGATCCTGGTATGTATGAGAGTTTCCGCAGCCATTGTTTGCAGGATTATCCCGAATACGAGATTATTTTCGGAGTAAGCGACCGGAACGATACGGCAATCGCGGTGGTTGAACGGCTAAAAGCGGAGTTTCCGCGGCAGCAGATAATCCTGATGGTTTGCGATCTGCAACTGGGGGCTAACGTCAAGGTCAGTAACCTCGCACAAATGGTTGCCGAGGCTAGACACCAATATTTGGTGGTAAGCGATAGCGATATTCGGGTCGCGCCGCATTATCTGAGCCGGGTTGTCGCGCCGCTTCTTGACGCCGAGGTTGGGTTAGTCACATGCCTTTACCGGGGAGTAGACGCAGGAAATCTTGGGTCGCGATTGGAATCAATCGGAATCAGCACCGACTTCGCGCCCGGCGTGTTGGCCGCGCGAATCGTGGAGCACGAAATTCACTTTGGATTGGGATCTACGCTGGCGTTTCGACGCGCTGACCTTGCTGTAATTGGGGGATTCGAATCGTTCGCCGACTACCTCGCCGATGACTACGAATTAGGGAAGCGCATCTCGGAACTGGGATTGCAGGTCGTACTATCTAACGAAGTGGTTGAGACGTTCCTGCCTCGCTACACCCTTTCAGAATTTATGCGGCATCAACTGCGCTGGTCTCGAACTGTGCGTGGTTCACGATATTGGGGTTTCGCCGGCTTAATTTTTACTTTCGCGTTGCCATGGGCGGTGCTGGCGGTGCTATGTTCGGAAGGCCAACCTTGGGCGTGGACATTGGCCTTTCTTGCATTGTGTCTTCGGCTGGCGGTAGCGATGGTGGTTGGAATTCGCGTTTTGGAAGATAAGAATTGTTTGCGTTGGGCGTGGTTAATTCCGCTACGCGACATTCTCGCGGTATTTATTTGGGCCACAAGTTTGGTGGGGGATACTGTGGTATGGCGAGGAGAGCGTTTTCATTTAAAAAATGGGAGGCTTGTCAGGTCGAGTCATTTGCCGAACAACGCGGCTTGAGTTGGGATGCCAAAGACTCCGCATGAGCAACGATGACTATATGATACGCGGACAGGACGGACGAACAGCCGAGCTGCGGGAATCGATCCGACGAGCATTCCCTTCAGAAACGTACCTGGGAGAGATCACCCTCTATGACGACAAGCTGGACGATCCTGAGCTAGACGACGAGAAGTACCTTTATGAGGCGCTGAAGGGGAGGAGATGGACAGATATACCGCAACAGCTCGTTGACAGCCGGCCGGATGGATATGTACGGTTTACCGGCGAGGCCTTTGCAGCTTTTCTTGCAGCCTGGCTCATTCGCTCGTTGGAGAATATCGATGGCGAGAATGAGGTTCGCGACTTCGTCGTGTATGCATTTAGTCCAAAGCATGACATGGTGCCCGATACCACGGACTTCGTTTTGCACCAACTGCGGGCCTTGAGCCCAGAACAACGAGATACGTTGCGTTCTCTTTTGCTGGAGTTCGCTGAACGAGACCCATCTGCGTTTCAAAGAAAACTCGCGTCCGAGGCCGTTGCGCTAATTGACACCCTTAAGCGTTCAAGCTGATTCGGCTGATGCTTTCGTTCTGTCCTGAGGAACGATTTTGCCATTTTTGATAAAGCGATATGTTTCGCCCCTCCAATAAAAGTTCCGGCCTGTAAAGCTGCACACCCACAGGAGCCACCCAAGCAGATCCCGCAATGGATAGAGCCAGGAGTAATATAATGGCCGCCGGTCGCCGATGAGACGCCACCCCACAGCGATGGATTGAATGCAGCGGTTCATGAGCGCAGCACATAGGAGCAGTCCGCCGAGAAGGGGACGGCCCAGGGCGCTCGCCGCGATCATTCCCAGAATGCCGAAGGGCACTGCATAAGTCAGGCCAGTTCCCACGTGGCCAAGGGGCCGCGAGTAGCGCGTACTCTTCATCCAGCGCAACTGATCTCCCAGCGTGCGGTTTAGTGGACGCGGCGTAAGTACATGTTCGATGAAGTAGTGAGAAAAAATTACTTTGTATCCGGCGAGCCACATTTTGTTTCCCAAGACGTAGTCGTCGGAGTAGTAATCGGCCGTAGCGGCGATTCCACCAATCTTGTCAAGTGCGTCCCTTCGCAGCGCCACTGCCGGGCCGAGAGCGAACCGAATGCCTTCCACCATGTTGGCGACGACGACGCCGGACGGCATTTCGACCGACATACCCAATGCTTCCAGAAGAGACCAGAAATCCCCGGCAGGAACTCCTTTATAAAGACAAGTCACCAGGCCAATTGCAGGATCGAGCAGAGGGGGGACGATGTTCCGCAGAAAATCGGGTCCAACCTTTACGTCGCTATCGCTGATAACAAAAAAATCGCTTGCCGCCGTTGGAATCATTTTCCCGAGCGAAAATACTTTTGCATTCGGCCAGGTCGGTGGACCAGATATCACGACGCGGCTGCTGATCTCCGGATATTTTCGGGCAATTGTTTCTGCTACCTGGAGCGCGGGATTTTGGGCGTCACGCGCGCCAATAATGATCTCGAATGCGGGATAATCCTGTTGGAAAAAACTTTCGAGGTTTTCTTCGAGCCTAAGCTCCATGCCATGCAGAGGCTTGAAGACGGTGACTGGCGGCAAAGCAGATTGGAGGCTCTGCACCCGCTTGCGGGCGATTTCCACTTCTCGATGAAAACGAAATGCCCCAACCAGGACCATGAATAAATAAATAGTCGAACTGGCGGTTCCGACAACCGCAATGTACAGCAGCCCCTGCCACAGCAACCCTTCCACACTCACGGTTCTAACTCGTGGTTGGTAAAAATGGACTTGCCGCCACTGCGAGCCAGTAGATACCGGCGTGCGCCATGAAGCTCTTTTGGATTTTCCTGGTCACTCCAAAAGAATATGGAGTGTGATCCGGCCCACTGCGCCTCGAACGTTGCCTCAGTTTCAAACACTTGTGGCGCATCCGGAAATTTCGACCCATACCAGAGATTTCCGCTGGGATCACCCAACATTAGAACCGGGAAGCCGGTATAGAAATTTAATGTGGAAGCCTGGTCGTAGCGCCCGTCTATCACAATCAAGTCACCCGGCTGATAGTGCCGATGCACGGTTCTCGCAAGGGCGCTTGAGGACAAGATGGGAGAAAACGTAGCAAACGCCGAGTGAACGCACGTCAGCAGGCCGACCATCATCAGCGCAAGAATCACATTTCCGTACACGGGACGTCTGCGCCTTCGAAAAATCCAGTTTAGGACTGATCCCAGCAGCAATGAAATCATTGCCCCTATGAGAGGAGCGCGGAATGCGCCAAGCGCTTGTGGCGTCAGGTCAAGAAAGTGTCCGAGGGAAAGATCGTATTCTTGGGGATTTTTTTTAAGCAAGTCGGCAAGATCGGTTCCTGGCGCGGGCGCTTGCGACGATAGCAGAATCGCGATGCCCGCAATCGTCGCGACTACCGCGATCGTAAGTAACACCGATGATGAGATCCGTCCTGCCCGCAACTCTCGCGGAGACGAGCCAGGCCCGGATTCTTTTGCCAGCCAGCCACCAATTAGCAGGGCAAGTGCGGGAAGCGCAGGAATCGTGTAGTACTCCTGACGGGTCGAAAAGCTGAAAAATCCGACGATCACCAGGGCCCACAGGATGAATAGGAGGTTGGCTTCTTTTCGAACATTAAGATTGCTTCGAAGGTCCCGCCACCGCGGAATGTCCGTTAAAGCTTGTGGCAGAAAGATTCCCCAGGGTATCAGCCATGCCACTACGAGAGCCCAAAATATCAGCAGCGGGACAGTGTCGTATCCGGGGGGG
>PNAR01000495.1 GCA_003169715.1 Acidobacteriaceae bacterium
TTCCTAACACTCTGGAAAGACGCCGACCCCGATATCCCAATCCTGAAAGAAGCTAAGGCGGAGTACGCGAAGCTAAACTAGCGAAAAAGCGCAAAAGTCCTGTTTGGTCGCTGAGGATGAGTGGATATGAACGGGGCAACCGATCCGATTGCTCGGCATGGCGGGCGACTGTACTCGTTTCTCCACGAGTTCATCTGCCTCTGCGAATCGCCCTAAACGTCATTTCTCTTGCTCGGCTTCGCGAGCTCTTCTTCCAGGCGTAGAACAATTCCGCGTAACTTTGTTTAATGTAATTCGTGGTAGGGATTTCGAGCAGGCGCGCGGTTTGATCAATCCAGCGCGACTTTCCTTCGATCTCACCGAAGTTGCCGATGGGCGTTTCGTCCAGGACTACGTGACCCTTTCCATCGCTCCATTCGGCGCGGAATTTTTCATAGCGAAATGATGGGACGAATCCCACGGCTAGCAGGATCGATTCCATTTTCTTGCCGTCGGCGATTTTGGTTTCGAGTTCGGTGCGTGACTTATGGCGTCCGGCTTTGCCCTTTGATTTATGGGTGAGGATCCATTCGTCACCATATTTGCGAAGGCGTAAAAGGTCGCCGCGTTTTCTTAGAGGCTGGCCTCGTAGATCGTACAGAGTATTAATCTCACGGGTGCGCGGCGTGATCAGCTTGAAGTTTGCTGCTCGCAGGTGGCGTTGCAATCCGCGAATGTCGGCAATGCGGAACTTGATTTCGATTTCCTGATTGCTGGGCATTCCCCTAAGTATCACTGGGCGTTGGCAGCTTTGCAATGCGGGGAAATGGTTTGGACATCGCGATGCACGTCACTCACGAGAAAAGGAGTCCCATCCACGCCGTGAATCGTATCGGCAGGATTGCTGCCTTCCTTCGCAGATCTCACGCCAGTTTTCATGGTGCCCGGCTGAAGTCTTCCAGTAACTGAGACTTCGTGGCCGAGTTCGGCGTCGAGCTTGTTTCCGACGCCCTTCAGCGCATAGACCAGTCCCGTTTTGTCTTCGACCAGGATGTAGTTTCCACGGGAATGACTAAGGCACCCACGAATCGTCGTATTGGAGTCGGAATTGCTTTGCTCTGCGGATACAGGCGATTGTTGGGCTCCAGCCATGATTGCGGCTGTCATTAACGCCAGGGTCACAAGAGCCATTCTTCCGGACTGCATATTCATACCTCGTTCGGTTGAAATTGCCACCTATTTCGGTTGGAGGGATATCAGGAGAACGTTGGCAACTTTACCAGATCGCTCTGAGGCACGGTTTCAACTTCGTGTCCTGCTTTACGCCACGCGGCCAAGCCTCCTACAATCACAAACGCGTTGAACCCTTTTTGCCGCAGTAGCAGCGCCACACGGGCGCTGGTGCCTTCGCGTATTCAAGTGCAATAGACGTAAATGTCTTTATCTTTGGGAAGGTTTTCAATTTCCACCGCTAAATTATTGGGCTCAATGCGAATCGAACCCTTGATGCGTGCCGCGTCGGCATTGTAGTAGCCGTGACTGCGTACGTCGGCGAGAAGGATTTTATCTTTCTCCTCGGACTTCAGCTTCAGCGCCAATTCCCCGACCTGCACCCTGGGAACGATCATGTAAATCTTGCTTCTCTGGAAAATATGTATGCGATAACCGATGTAGCCAATCATGGCAATTACGAGCGCGATGCCAATCACGTGCCCTGCGGTTTGAAATCCATGGTTAATTGATCTAAGGAAATTGCGAAACAAGAATCCCAAGCCGCCGTAAGCCAGAACGTAAAGCAGGATTCCGGCAGAGTCGAATTGCAGGAATTGCCGCGTCCGCATCTTCATGCTTCCCGCCAAAGGAGGGGCCATGGTGTTTAGGCCGGGGATGAATTTTGCGAACACCAGAGTTAACTTGCCGCGTTTGTAGAATGATTCAGCAGAGCGAAGGATGCATGTTTCAGGGTTTGCCGAAACCCGGCAGAGTACGCCTAACAGAGCCCATCCCGTGTACCGCCCCAACACGTACAGAAGCGAATCTCCGAATAGCATTGCTCCCAAAGCGACAGCGAGCGCAACGGGAGCGCTTAAAACCTTTGCGGCGGACGCCGCGCCTGCCGCGACCAACGCCAATGCAGCCGGGACCGGCAGCCCAATCGCCTCTGCCAAGACCACTAGAAATAAAAGAATGTATGCGTGATGGGCTAGCGCCGCAAGAAAATGATTCATCTCGATCTACATTCACTTTCGCCAAATAAAATAAAGGGCGGCTTTACGCCGCCCGAATTGTAAAAGTTTCGCGGAATTACATGGCAGTCTGTTTGAGCATCTTTACGCTCATTACATGGATCGCGCCAGTATCCGAGTGAACGTGCGCGCTGACCTGAACGTGATGGCCGACGTGATCTTTCAGCGTTTCTGGGTTCATCACGTCCCATGACTTGCTGTCTTTGTCGGCGACGAAAGTAATTTTATCTCCGTCTTGCTTAACCGTTCCTTTAATGCTCTTCAACGGCGCTTTGGCCATGGGTTTGTCCATTGGGGCCATTTTGTCCGTCGAGGCCGGTGCTGTTTGGGACGAGTTTCCCATTGTGTCCTGAGCAAAAGCGCAAATGCTGACCACGATTGAAAGACCGAGTGCTAAAACCAATAGCTTTTTCATATTTCAAAGTCTCCTTAGAGTCAGATTGTGAATTCAGAGTTCCTGAGTCGGCACAGAAATTAGACTCTCATTGCTATTACGAATCAAGAGGCTGACCAGATGTTTGCTGTGTCGTGTTTATTTTCGAGCGCCAAATAATAGCTACGCTCGATTAGCAAGGAAATAGCTTCGAGGGCTTTTCACTGAAGCTTCGCGTATTCAGATTTGGCCTGTCTCAGGATGGGAAGGTCGGAGTCGGCGTCCTTCCACAACGCGAAGAAATCCTGGTACGCACTCCGGCTCTTGGCCGTATTTCCCGACAACGCATATGCGCGGGCGATCCCCAGATGTGCCAGTGCTCCAACTGGCTCGTTCCCGACCATACCGGGGTGGGCAAGAATTTTCTGGAACTCAGCCTCGGCAGTGACCCCCTGGCCCGACGCAATATAGGCCTCACCGCGCAGATAAATAGGATACAGACAAAAGCTAACTGTCTGCGCAGTGCAGCCAAGCTCGTAGGGCGTCGCCA